>NZ_JBLXDN010000002.1:0-294955 GCF_048264025.1 Nitrincola sp. | reverse complement strand
ACTCAGATGCCGGTTTGCTTTCTCGTCAGATAAGCATGGCACATTGTTAGGGGGGCGGGTCCATCTTATTTCCTACAGGGGGAGATTCAGGGAAGGGAGGGATTCGCTCACAGAGTGAGCTCCTACAAAGCATCTACACCTGTGGGAGCTCGCTCCGCGAGCGAAGGGGATTAGCCCGCGGAGCGGGCTCCTGCATTGGGGGGATTCGCTCACAGAGTGAGCTCCCACAAAGTATCTACACCTATGGGATTCAACAGGGTTGAATCAATATTTTCCGATAATATTGATGAACCAGCCTTGGGTGCGGAAGTCCATGTCGGTTAGGTCATCACTGAAGTCAGAGAAGTTGTAGCCAACACCGGCTTTTAGGTGATTGCCGAAATGGCGGTACATACCTAGTACGGCACCTGTGCGTGAGTCTTCAGCGGTGAATTCGTCTCGGCGACGTAATTCGACCATCAGATCCCATTTATGCACTACATGCCAATCGGCTCGTACTGCAATCAACTGACCTTTGCTGCTGAACCAATCGGCTGAGTCATCTCGACTCATGCGCAATTCACCCAGGCGATAGGCATAACGCCCACCCAGACTCCAGCGTTCGGTCAGGTCGTAGATACTGTCGATTGCAAACACATGGCTGCGCTGAGAGTAATCAACCAGGTTACCGGTTGACGAACGCTGCTCAGCCGGTGCCAGGTCCGACAGGTAGGTGTACTTGACCAGGGTATTCCAGCGATCATTCAGAACGGGACGGTAAGCATAGCCTAGTGACGCTTCAACAAAGTTGCCGTCGAAGAATGAGCCTTGGCTGGAGTCACCAAGTGCCATATCCAGATGGCCGATCATGCGCCAATCAGGATCGATCTGGTAACTCAGGTTATTACGTACCAGCCAGACAGTTCTGTCTTCAGCGTTGTAACGATCCTTGCGGTATTCCAGCGCACCAGCGTAACGAATATCTTCGTTACGATACCCTACCCGGCCCGATATGGCGCGGCGGCGAATTTCGTCGTCCGTTTCACTGTTGAGGCGTCCTATGTCAGTGCTCAAACCGTAAGTCCAATGATCATCCGGGGCAAAGTCCAGCCCGTAGCCCTGCACCAGACCCGTCTGCTGTGAGCCATGCTGGTAGCGCTGCTCGGCATAGACACTGGTGGTATCTGTCCAGCGCGAGCGTGCACCGGTTACCACCTGACCCATACGGGAACCTATGCCATGATCGGTACGGTCATTGTCCAACTCATAGTTGAGGTAGAGGTTGGTGCGATCTGAAGAGGCATAATCTACACCGGCTTTAGCACCCAAACCCAGATCACCGTCGGAGAGTTCACCCATCAGGCGAATACGATCGTTGATGCGGTAGCTGCCGCCTACACCGGCACGGTTGTTGTCCCGACGATTACCATCCGTTTTCACTGTACCCTGCACAAAGCCGTGTGCTGTCCAGGGTTCATCATGAGGAGCATATTCCAACTGAACGGCAACATCATCACGCTGCCCCTGATTTCGTGTTGAAGCCGATTGACTGGTGCGTTCTTCGGAGCGATAGCCGCCGATAACAGTCCATTCTTCGTCGAGTTGGTGAGAGATGCCCACCTCGGCACTCTGGTTTTTCCAATCGGAAGACTGAACCGTTTCATCCGCGCGTAGAATCAAATCGGTCTGTTCGGAAAGCGGCGTGACCAGGGCAACACCGGACTGACGTGTGTCATTGGTGGTCAAGCGCCCTGGGGCATTAAAGCCCGCATCGCGTTCTTCATGATAGAAAGTCAGCTGCCCATCGCCGTCAATGCCGATGTCCTTAAGATCCAGGGAGCCGTCAATCCGCTCGGCATGTGCTTGCCCGCCCGTAACGGAGCGGCCATTGAAGCCAAACCCACCATCGAAAGAGATTTGCTCTTCAATACCTTCACCTTCGGTACGCGCGGCTTCCAGTTTCAACCAGGTACGGTCGCTGTGACGTAACGTGATATCGATCCCTTCCTGGTCCTGACGATCCCCGAAGTGTTCCTGACGCGAAGCGGTTACACCAAGACGTACTGAATCGTTTGCCCAGACTGACGCACGTCCACCCACGGCCAGATCATCCATGCTTTCAAAGCCAGGGGAATATTCATAGGTGACGACCAGATAGGCCGGATTTCCTGACAGGCTACCCCCACTTCTGACCACTGAATTGTCATTCGACGTAGCGGACAAAGGACGGTTCAGCAGGATGCGGCCCTGTATGGCATCAATTTCATAGTCAATACCGTAGGTGAGGTACTCTGACATCAGCACCAAACCGGAGTGTTTGTCACGAATTTCAACGCGCAGCATTTCACTGCCGGAGGAGATATCCTGATTGCGCAGGAAGTAAAGTGAGCCACCGGTTCCCAAAAACTCTTCGCGTGCGCTAGCGGTACCCGGCTCGGCGGCAAAACCTTCCACCACAACCCGACGCTCGCCAAAAGCGGTAAAACCATCACCCTGATAACGCGCCTGAGCACCATAGAGGCGACGGTCAAATTGACTCAGTTCCGTATCACGGTTGTGTTGCTCGAAATTACCCCACATCGCATGAGATTTGCCATCTTCAACACGCACATAGCCCTTGCCTTGAGTTGGTGCATCTTCCACCAGCGTGGAGTCATCACCGAAGGTAGCCCAATGACGATTGGCATCCATGCGACGCAGGAATTCACGCGGATTTTTGTCATTGAAATTGCTGAACAAGCTGTCTATCGGCTCTTCACCGGTATCAATACTGGCCGTTATGGTGTATTTGCCATCAATCTTGCCTTTGGTATAGAACGCCAGACGCCCATCGACATACAACTTGTCGTCATAATAACGGTCTTCCCCCGTCACCAGACGGGCCGGACCCGTAGTATCCTGCTGCCCGATGGTGATGTCGGCAATGGCTACAGTAAACCAATCCCGCTCAGGTAAACGCAGGTCGCGACGATAGATCCGGCCCTGCCCATCTGGATCCAGCAGTGCCACTTCCACACTGTGTTCGCCCCGGGGAATGATCTGGGCTGTGGCAAAGTTACCCTGAAGATCAACCGGTACTGGATCACCCATTACAAAGACGGCATAACCTGGCTGTACACCCTGACCATTAATGGTCACGGTGCCACCCGCCACCGGGATCCGGTGACGCTGTAAACGGTTCCCACCGGTGACCGCTAGAAGATCAGCACGCACCTCGTCGGCTTCGGCTTCATATTCACCACGGGTGAGCTGCAATGGCTGCAATTCGGTATCGTCAAAACGCCCTTCGGCATCATAAACCCGCAAACGGTAATAAAGTTCATCCGGCAGTTCATCTGAAGGTAGCCACTCACCATTCAACAAGGGATCAAGTTCAACGGTTTCCAACAACTGCGGCTGTCCCCAGCGTGAGCGCTTGCCATAGATCTGTACCTCACCACGCTCCACCCAATTCATGTAGTTACTATAACCACGGAAATAGTGGGTCTGACCGGGAACCGCCATGCGCGGAGCCGCGGCCACATTCAAACGTGGCTGCGCGGATAAATTGTCGTAGCGCACCTGAAGGCTGTTTTCAGCCAACGCCACATCAACACAGCGCTGCTGATCAGCGACGCCAGCACTGTGCTGCCCCACAGGCTGACCATCCACACTAATTCGAAACGGTGCTAAGGCTTCGGTGCTGGTATAGCCACCTGTGCAGGCCTGTTGCTGTAACGGTTCGTCGTACCAGATTTCGACTTCAACTCGGCGATTGATTGCCATCCCTTCGGCGGTGGCATTACTGGCAACGGGTGCATCAGGACCACGAGAGTCCAGGTCAATATCCGCCGACGACAAGTTCAGCGCTGCTCTGAACTGCAATGCCACTTGTCTTGCACGGTCCAGGCCCAAGCCATAGTTGTCTGTATAGATATTGGCGGCACGTGCCGACAAACGCTGGGGATCGGTATGACCGATGATGCGTAAACGAACGTTATCCTTGTTCTTCAGCCTCTCCATGACTTGCCATAGCTGCTCAGTATAGCCCTCAGGCAATATTGAACGCCCAGACTCAAACTGCACGTTTGGCAGTAGTGTTTGTAGCGTCTCTGAATCATTCGAATTGAGTGTCAGCACGGCAGCGGCCTGCTGGTTTTGATCAGGCAAATGCCAAAGCACCAGGCGCTCACGTGGCAGTTCACGTTCGCCTTGCTGTGGTAAAGGGGGTAAATCACCTATACCGCCCGCACGACGCTGTAACAAGGATTGATCTTCCATCGCACCGCGTTCGCCAGACAGTCCACAACCCTTACCCATTTCACATGAATCGGCATAGATCAACGGTGAAGCAGCGGCTATCGCCAAACAGAGTAATGATTTATGCAGTTTCATTGGGTTACCTCTATACGCTCAGCACCTGGAACAATTTCTTCTTCGATTCTCAAGTCATAACAACAGCCCTGTTCTTCCCAGTGCTCTTCAAGCCAGGCTCTTACAGCACCGATCCGCTCACGTGCATGATCTATATCACCGCCCATGTCGAGCTGATAGGCAATGCGCAGAATGGAGGGTTCTTCTTGCAACAGTGGCAAGACTTCTTGCATCTGTTTCGCGTAGTTAGGACGTAACTCATGTGCTTCAGTAAAGACTGCTGAACTCAGATCCAGGCGCACAACTCGATGAATCGCGGCACCGAAGTTCAGTTTCACCATGCGTCCCTGTGTCACACGTACAACCCGTGGGTTTTCAGTAGTCACGCGGTAACCGCTTGGCAGACTGCGTTCATCCAGCTTGAGAATGAAGTTGCCACCGCGCAGTTCACTGGGAACATCTGCACAGGCGACATGGAAGCGTCCATAATCATCAGTGGTGATCAACCAGCCGCGTGGTGAAGCCAGACGCGCCCTCGGAATGCCGGGTTCTCCCTCGTTCTGATAGCCATCACGGTTTTGGTCATCAAAGACCTGTCCAATGATGTCTGTACAGTCAAAGATAGGATCCGGAACCACGCGTACCGTGGCGGTGCCAATATTAGATACCCGCGTATTGGCCAGACTGTTGAGTGCCCAGGCACGGTTCACATATTCATTGAACTCAACCCCGGAACCGACCACCAGCAACAGCTGAATGATGACTTCTTCACCGGCGGCCAAAGTGCGTTCCGGCCATTGCAGGTTACGCCCATTGATTTCAGGTTCTGATTCAAAGCCATTCAAGCTCGCTGAACCACGTACATACTGGAAACCGGCCGGGATCTGATCCTGTAACACGATATTGTGCAGTACTGACGAGAGCGTGTTGGTTGCTGAAATCTGGTAAGGCACCAGTTCACCGCGACTGACATCACTCTTAGGCGTGGTTTTTACTACCCGAACAGCGCCTTCCAGCAGCGGATCTAGCGGGATGTGGTTGTTAAGCACATCCGCAGATGTCGATGACAAGTTGAACGCAAAGTAATACTGAGTTGTATTCGAGCCACCTGGCAGAATACCGTCACAGGCCGATGGTTCATGCATGGTTACGGCGCTACCTGGTGCCAACGGCGAGTTTTGAATCAGCGCAGGCGAAGGTGTAGCTCCGACCGTCAAGCTACCATTACAGGCCGGTATCATCGTTGATGGCGACTGCAGATAACCCGATGGATAGTTGGTGATCGTGAGATTGTATTCCCCATCTGGGGCCCCAGGCATCAGCAGGAATTGATAAAAACCATCTGAGCCGGTCACGACATTGGCTGATCCACTCAGCAAATGTGTAGCTGGGTTGAAACCAGCCGGTCCTTGCAAGGTGACTTGTGCGCCTGAAACAGGTTCACGTGTCACCGCATCATAGACAACACCGGCCGGATCAAGTGGCAAGCTCTGTTCCACATAGTTCTGACCTGAGGCCAGCTCCATACCCTGCAAATACCCTCCATTGACAGAGGCATTGGCTGGGTTGTCAGAGTTACCCTGCTCATTGGTCACCGGATTACCATATAACAGACGGGTTTCCGGATGACGGAAGCGAATATCATAGCCACTGCCCGGTGGCAGATTGGTAAAGTGATATTCCCCTTGGGCATTGGTTTGTTGAGTGGCGACCAATACACCGTCTTTCAACAACTCAACCGTCCAGTCAGACAAAACCGACTCACCTGGCTGGCGTACACCGTCACTGTTGCCATCAAGCCAGACGGTACCCTGCACACTGGCTGACTCAGCAACACCGATGATTTCAATCGGAATCTGTGCCAGGTTATTGCCCTGTAACCCTTCAGGCTCGCTGCCTCCAGAAATACGGCTATGGTTGGTCAAAATGCTGCCAGAACCACCTGGCTCCACATCCACCTGCACCACTATGTTGGGTGCGTTGCTGGTCGCAGGAATCACCTCCTCAGTGGTACAGGTGACTGTCTGTCCAACAATAGAGCAGCTCCAGTCTGGATGAGTCCCTTCAAAATTTCTAAAGGTGACCCCTGGTGGTAATTCACTGACCACGGTGACGGTGCCACTGCTGTCTGCAGAGCCGACGTTTCCGGGTATAAGGGTGTAGAAGCCAGTGCCACCACCATCGGAAAAGACATCATTAGATACGGTGATATCCAAGGTCAAATCAGGATGTGGACCTGGGACTTCAGGGAACAGGTTACCCGCAGACAGCGTCGTGTTGGTCAGATCTATAGCGCTAATCTGACTACTCGGCGCACCTGGATTAGCTGGCGTACCACCAGCGGAACCCGCTACCGGCAGGAGGTTGATTGTTCCGGCAGGTTGATCTGGCTGCTCCAGCGTGTAAGTACCGGCTGGCAGTCCGGTGAACAAGAAGTTGCCTTGCGCATCGGTTGTGGTTTCCTGAGTGATGGGATTGCCATTAACGTCAGCACCGGTTAAACGAATGACTTGATCAGCAATACCATGATCCGGTCCGTTCAGGGATTGGCTACTATCGTAGTCCAGGAACACTTGTCCTCTGACAGTCCCACTCAGCGGCAGCTCAGCAAAATTATTATTGCTGCTGATGGTATTGGGTGGCAAGACAATGCTGCTGATACCACTTGGTAGATCAGTCGATGCTGTGGGTGTACCCACTGTACCATTAGGAACAGCGCCGGGAATTGTCTGACCATTGACGGTATTGTCAGGCTGATTTGGCTGCTCAATTGCATAGGAGCCCGGCGGCAGATCGGTGAAACTATAGTGGCCATTGGCATCCGTTGTGGTTTCACGATTGATGCTGACGCCGTTCACATCGGTACCGACCAGACGAATCGTCTGACCGGGAATACCCGCATCACTGCCATTCTGGATGCCGTTATTGTTATGATCTTCAAACACCACACCGCTCAGCGTGGAAGGGGCCCACTCGGCGAAGTCATTGTTTATTGATCCACTGACATCACCGCCACCTAGATCAGCCAGTACTACACCGGTGATCTGACTGGCATCAGCATTGGGATTACTGGCCGTGCCTGAGCTTCCACCACCCACAGGGTTACCCGCTGTTGTTTCGCCATTCAACAAGCCGTCAGGCTGTGTCTCGCAGACAGAATAGCTTCCTGCCGCCAGGCCGCTGAACAGGTAGTTGCCTGCCAAGTTGGTGGTTGTAGTTCCAACAAGCGTACCTGAGCAATCCAGACCACTACGCAGTTCGATCAGTACGCCGGCCAACGGCTGGTCTGTGGTTGACTCAAAGCTGCCATTAGGGGCTGGGCTGGTGTTATCCAGGAACACGCGTCCTGATATGTAACCCGCTGTGCTGACAAGCAGAGGCACGTTCACTGGGTCTTCATTACTGCCTAGATTGGTGCTTAAGGCGCCGCTAGGAATCGTGTTGATATGCTCCCCTGCTGCGGTAGCGGTTACATCTACCTCGATGGTACAGCCTCCCGCAGGCACTGTGGCGCCGGAAGCCAGGGTAATTGAATCACTATTCGCGGCGGCGGTGACGCTGCTACAGGTTCCACCCAGATTAGGTGTGCTTGCAACCCGCATCGGCCCAGGCGCATTGGGCAGATTATCGACCAACGCCTGAGTCAACGTCATATCCTGACTATTGAGATTGTAAATGTTAATAGTTAGACGTGAAGTGCCACCAGATGGAATCACAGCCGGATTGAACTCTTTGCTCACTGAAGGTGGTGTCGCCACGATCAGCTCGGCAGTTGTAGGCTCTTCGTTACTCACTCCTTCGGTGGTAGTTAGAGCACCGGCTGGAATCTCGTTGATGTAGTTTCCGGGTGTATTGCTCAACACCGGCAAGGTGATTTCACAGGTTGCACCACCGGCCAAGGTTCCCCCTGACAGGCGCACCGCGGTTGCTGACTCAAATGCTGTCACACTGCCATTACAGCTGTTGGTAATGATAGGGTTTGGCTGGGCAACCACCATTCCATCCGGTAAGGAGTCGGTTAACTGCATGCCCGATACAGCCGTGGCACCTGGATTAACAATGCGGATCGTCAGGGTGCGTGCGACACCCGCGGCCGTAGTGGCAGAGCCGGTGGTAAAACCACCTGGGGCAGGATTATCCAGGGTGGTATTTGCAATCGCCTTAAATACTTGCAAAGGCGGTTGGACATAGAGGGTATCTTCAGTAGGCGGATGGGTAATAGGGGTTCCACCGACTTCCAGCGAGTTGGCTGGAATTGTATTTAGGAACTCGCCAGCCGCGTTGGCTACAACATCCAGTTCCAGATAGCAGCTATTAACACTTCCAGCCGTAGCGCCAGCTAATACCCCACCTTGCAGATGTACACGATCACTGCCAGGCCAGGAAACGACAGCCGATGGGCCACAGGTAGTGACAGAGTTCGGGCCTGCCGGAACGCTCAAACCACTGGGGAACACATCTTCAATACTGAAGTTGGTCAAGTTAACCGGGCTGGCATTATTAAAGGTAATACGCAAACGTGCCCGTTCATTGACATCTACCACATTAGGCACAAATTCCTTAATAACAGCCACGGCAGTGGACGTCGTCATGGAAGATTCAGCGCTGGTAGAAGTGTTTGTCACCCCCTGCGCCGTCGTGATTGAGTTTTGCGGAATGATGTTGGTGATAGTACCTGGTTGCACCGAGGTAACACGCACACTGACTTCGCAGGCGGCCCCTGCATCCAGAGCCGCACCCGACAGACTCACAAAGGTGCCATTGGGCTGTGCCTGCACGTTGCCCGCAGGACAAGTGGTACTGGCCAGAGCTGGCGAAGCAATACGCATGCCGTTCAGTTCGCCAGTCTCAAGACCATCAAGAGTGAAGAAGTCAGTCACCGACAAGTTGCTGACGGCACTGACACCATTGGTAATAGTGATCGTCAGGGTGGCGGCCTCTCCCGGCGCCACATTGGCAGGCACAATGCCCTTGGACAAGGTGGGTACTGTGGCGACCTGGTGATTCAGTGTGGCGCTCACGGGGGTTTGATTGCTGATATTGTTATCAGCCGTGATATTGCCTGCAGGAAGCGTGTTTACCCAACTACTGCTACCTGAAGCCACTACATCAAACAACAGGTCACAACTGCTATTACCTGCAATGCTGGCATCGCTCATGCTCAGTGAGTCGCTACCGGCAGCCGCGACAATTACCGGGTTTCCAGCACAGCTACTATAGGCATTTGGCGGACTGGCAAGCTGCATACCTGTCGGTAAGGGATCGATTACCGACACATTGGTAAGCGGTAACGCATCATTATTATTCAAACGGATGGTCACAGTAGAACGACCACCAGAGCTCACACTGGCAGGGCTGAAGGCTTTGGTAGCTGACAGTGCGGAGGTATAGGTAACCCGTGCAGTATTTGAGTCAACTCCCAGGATGTTGCGATTACTACCGTTCACCAGTTGTTGAGTACCCCCCACACTGGCGGTGTTATCGTAGATGCCTGCCGATCCGACCACATCCACGTAGAGATCACATTCGCCCGCATTGCCGCCTGTAGCGGCAGGCACTGTACCGGCATTTAAAGCGACAGAAGTCGAACCAGCTTCAGCGTCAATCGTGCCACCACAGCTTGTACTGGCATTGGATGGCGTGGCAACACGCAACTGCTGCAAGCCACTGCCAGGCAGGGTATCACTGATGGTTAAGGCGATCAGCGGCTCAGAAGAGAAGTTACGCACCCGAATTCGCATTTGCACAACCGTGCCTTCGGAGCGGGTTAAGGATGTTGCACCGGCAAAGCGCTTTTGCACGTCGACAACAGACTGATAGCTGTAGGAAACCGAGTCAGATGGCACCTGGTTGCAGAATTCTGAACCATCATTGAAACAAACCTGGCCAGATTGAATCTGGTTGCTGGTTGAACCACTGGCGCGCTCAGGATCAATCATCGCCCAGAAGCTGATGGTACAAGTCCCTGGACTCGTGGCCGACGCTCTGCCTGGCAGGGTCGGAATGGTAAATTCCAGATCAGTCGCATTGAGCGCATTAGCGTCCCCAAGTACGCCACAGGCCGCTGACAGGCTGGGTGTATAATCCACCCCATTGATCGTACCTGTCAGAAAGCTTGAACCCTGTGTCAAAGTGTCTTCCACACTGACATTACTGATTGGCGCAGCAGAGAAGTTCTGTACTGTAACTCGGTACTCAACCGCATTACCCGGTGCCGCACTTGTGCCAGTCTGGCGGGATTTGAGTACCCGCAGGCGGTCGGCAATCATCACCGTAGCCGAAGCTGACTGGCTGATGATTCCCGGTTGACCGACAACAGTCACGTCGCCCTGAGGTATTGTATTAGTATAGGTGGTCGGTTCGTCGCTGGTTCCTGTTATCCCAGAGTAAGTCGCCGTAAGGGTACAAGTGCCTCCAGCAGGGATGGTAATGCCGCTAGCTTCAAGATCATTCCCATTGACTATTAGGCTACTTGCCGTACAGCCTGTACCGGAAATAATAGGAGACGGCACACCCGACAAACTCAAACCGCTAGGCAAGCTATCGGTGAACTCAACGCCGGTTAAATCTGTTGTACCCGTATTTCCCAGCGTAATGGTAAAGGTACTCTCTTCCCCACTGGAAAGCGGAGAAGCCGCAAAGCCTTTACCAACAGTCAGGGGGGAACGGACAGTGATATTTCGGCTGGCATTGGATGCCGGACGCAGCCCTTCATCACTATTGAATGAAGACGTTTGCAGGGTGTTTGTTGACGTCAGCGTATAATTGCCGTTGGTTTGGCGCGCCTGAATGGGTACATCAATGGTACAGCTTTGACCTGCACTCAAGGTGCCACCAGAAACAGCCACCTGCGCAGCAGCTCCCGGGGTCAAATCAATAACGGCACCAACACTGCCACCGACACAACTGCCCGTTGCAGCTACACCCGTAGGCTCAATCACCGCGCCGCCCGCACCACTGGTGGGGAATACATCGGTAAAACTGAAATTAGTCAGGGGAATACTGGCCGGGTTATTGACGGTAATTCTCAGGGTACCCGTAGAGCCACCGAGGATAATGGTGCCATTACCATCAGGAAAACCTTTTGACCAGGTAGGACGTGAAACGGCATTGACGGTGTAGGACTGAGCACCACCGGTTCCATTGGTAATACCTACCGCATCGCGCGTTGCACTGACACTACCGGCTATGAGCGAGTAACTATGAGATGCCGAAGAACCCGTATCACTATAAGCTACAATCGGTACGCTGATAGTACAACTGGCATCACCCGATATTGATGCACCGGCAAGGCTGATCAGTTGCGTATCTGGATCAGCCGTCAGCGTTCCACCACAGCTATTGCTTGCCGCACCACTGATACGTAAACCGGCATTAGTATTACCGGGCAGAGATTGGCTAAATGAAACTGTAGAGAGTGGCGATCCGGTGGTGTTATTAAGCTCAATCTGCAGTGTGGTCGGCACACCAGGAAGTATAGTGGTGGCGCCTCCACCAGCCGTTACTGAGACGCTGAAATTACTACTGGCAAAAGCAGCAGGGCTCAACAGCAACACACTGAGCACGCTATACCTCAGGCATTTCTTACTCAGGCTTTTTTTACTCAAGATAGGAGGGGAATCCACACCCTTAGGTTGAGAGCTGTCATCAGCATTGGGAGTAACCTTCTTAGATACTAGCCGACGTAACTTGCGCACGGCCCCATCGACATTCCAGGCATAGCCTTGTGACATGATTCCCCGTTCCCCGTTTTTATGTTTATTCCACCAACACGCTGGCCTAAACAAGCTGGCTGATGTTATAAATTGATCCAGACGGAGACAGGCAAAGCAGATGAGCTCCCTGCCCATGTCCGTTCTTTTTTTAGTGTTTTTATTTAATCACGCTGGGGTCAGCTGGCTCATCACACGATCTATTACGGTTTCTTTCATTTTCTGTCTATCCATTTCAAACCAAATAGATTTAATTTAAACCTAGGCAATTCAACCAACTAACAACACTAAAAATGCCATTACAAAGCTCAATAACACACACCAACCTTCATAACCCTTCTCCCACGGAGCGGGCTACCACAGGTTTTGTGTTCTTGTGTAGGCGCTCGGTCTCCGAGCGATTTTGCTCGTTTTTCGCCCGCAGAGCGGGCTCCTACAGGCGGTTTTTTTTATCGCTGCTGGTCCTGTTATGCCCAGCCGCAGGCATGGCGGCGCAAGAAACCGTCAGGTTGCAGTTGAAATGGAATCATCAGTTCCAGTTTGCCGGCTATTACGCCGCTATTGCGAAGGGCTACTATGAGGAAGAGGGGCTTTCGGTTGAGCTGCTGCTAGCACGCCCTGGCCGAGACCCTATTACTGAGGTGTTACAAGGCCGAGCAGAATTTGGGATAGGTACGTCAGACCTGCTGTTGCATTTTCATCAGGGAGAACCGGTCGTCGCACTTGCAGTTACATTTCAACACTCGCCCCTCGCTCTGATTGCCAGAACCAACAATCAACTCCAGACGCTACGTGATCTGGACGGACAAACTGTGGCGTTAGAGCCAGGCTCGGCAGAGTTATTTGCTTACCTTAAACGTGAAGGCATCCGAACCGAACAATTTGATGCCGTTTTACACGAATATAACCTGATGCCACTGATTGTCGGCCGAGTGGCAGCACAATCTGTTTACAGCACCACCGAAACACTTGAGCTCGATAAACTGGGTATCGACTATCAGATTTATTCACCTCGCTCAGTTGGTATAGATTTTTACGGTGATACACTGTTTACCACTCAGGCATTTCTTGCAGAAAATACTGAACAAGTAGAGGCTTTTCGTCGAGCAAGTCTACGGGGGTGGCTATATGCCATGAATCATTCAGAAGAAATTATCAACATCATTCTGGAACAATACCCCACGCCACACTCTCGTGAAGCACTTCGCCATGAAGCCGAAAAGATGCATAGTTTAATGCGAACAGATTTGATTGAACCTGGCCATATGATTACCGGTCGCTGGCAACATATGGCCGATGTATATGCTGAGATAGGCATGCTGCCAGAGAATATCTCCCTGGACGGCTTCATCCATCATTCCAAGCAAGAATCCATCGACCTGAGTCGAATCTATTTTGGTCTTGGCATAGCCAGTATACTGGCCACTTTTTTTGCGGTTATAGCCAGTTTCATGGGGCACTATAATAGGCAACTGAAAAAAAGCGAGCAGAAGTTTCGAAGCTTATTTGATAACGCACCACTGGCCTTCATGCTCCTCGATCATAAAGGTTATATCCAGGACTGGAATATTGCCGCCACTCGGATATTTGGCTGGTCGCGTGACGAAGCCCTAGGTAAAAATATCATTGGCACCATTATCAAAGCTGAAGATGACGCCATGTTTGATAATGTTATGATTACAACGGCCAAGGAAAAGGATTCCGTGAACGTTCACAATAAAAACATCACACGTTCTGGCAAGGAAATAACCTGCGAGTGGGTGAACTCACCCTACCCTAATATCCGTGAAGGCGATCCTGGTATGATCCTGTCCATAGGCATGGACGTAACCGAAAGAGTTGCCATGGAAAAAGCATTACGCAAAGCCAGAGACGATGCCAATGATGCGTTACACGAACACAAACAGCTTATCACTATGCTGTCTCACGAGATTCGCTCGCCTCTGGCAACAATTGCTACTGCAAATGCGGTACTCAAAGCCTCTCTAGCACAGGGCAATTACACTGATACCGAGGTGATGAACAACCGCATTAATCTGGCCATTAATCGCCTGAGAGGCTTTCTGGACAATCTTACAGCCGATGACAGACTTAGCAGGACAAGCCTCACGAATCATCGCGTCATGGTAGATCTACCCTCAGTAGTACAACAGGGTATTAACGCCATTCAACACACCTACCCGCACAAAAAAGTCAACACCGTAATCTCCGGACCAGATAACATCTTAAGCCCTGACCCGGTTTTACTGGACATTGTCATTACCAACCTGCTCGATAACGCTATGAAATATTCAACCAACGACACAGACATTTCGATATGGGTCATCACGCAGGCTGACCATGCCATTTCGCTTAAAGTACATAACTATGGGCCGAGCATCCCAGATTCAGTGAAAACAAAGATATTTCGAAAATACTATCGAGGCGAGCAATTTGAAAAAACCACCGGAACTGGAGTTGGGCTTTATCTTGTCAAACAGATAGTAGAGAGTAACAATGGTCATATTGATATGACATCTTCAGACAAAGCCGGAACCTATTTTCATGTTACCTTCCCAGCCTACAAACAGGTTTAACAAGCCATTACCATCCAATACTAACAAGCCCAGACTGGCGCTTATTGAGGATGATCCTGAGCAGCGCGAAGCATTACATGCCTGGCTGCAGATAAATGACTACCCTTGCTGGTGCTCACCAAGCGCAGAAGCTTATTACAAACTCGCTGCAGTGGATCCTGTAGATATTGTCATTGTTGACCTTGGATTACCCGGCGAAGACGGCACCACCGTTGTTCAGCATCTGCGACAATACTCCTCGATTGGCATCATCATTGTCAGTGCGAGAAGCAGCTCAAGCGATAGAATTCATGGCCTTCAATGTGGAGCAGACATGTTTTTGGTCAAGCCTGTGGAGCCTGAAGAATTATTATCTTGCATTGATAACCTATGGCGGCGATTACAACCCGATTCAACGCCCTCTACGGACAAACTACCTTCAGCTACTGTCGAGACATTAGCTGATAATAGCTGGCAATTAGATTCTACCCAGCGCCATTTAATCGATCCAAACGGGACAAGTATTAAGCTGACACCCAGCGAACTTGCCATCATGAAAGCCTTTGCCCAAACGCCAGGCCCGCTATCACGATCCGATATTATTGTGGCACTTGGAGCCGACCCGAAAAGCTTCCTGATGAACCGCATCGATGTTCACCTCAGTCGATTGCGCAGCAAATTATCCGATACCAACAGCAGCAAATTACCCATCACCACCCTACCAGGTGCCCGCCTTGAGTTTGCCGGCAAGATCCTGTTGTTTTGATCCGCCCGTCCTCCTCTTTCGCCCGGGGGCCGGGCTCCTACACTATTTCCGCCCCCCTGTAGGAGCTCGCTCCGCGAGCGAACAAAAACACCCGGGGGACCGGGTTGTTATAATAAATAGAATGAAAACTGGAAAGAAATTGGTCGGGACGGCAGGATTTGAACCTGCGACCCCTTGCACCCCATGCAAGTGCGCTACCAGGCTGCGCTACGCCCCGACTAAGGCGGGATCAGAGTTGCTCTGATCCGTAAGAGGTTGCAAATAGTACACTAAGCTTTTGAATCTGTGAAGCTATTATTTGACGGATTTTAACAATTTGAGTATACCGTCCAGCTCATTAATGGTCTGGCGGATTAACTGCTGGTAACGTGCAGAATCATCATTGGCTTCATCGCCACTGAGCCATTGCCTGGCGCCAGTAATAGTAAAGCCCTGCTCATAAAGCAGACTGCGTATTTGACGGATCAGCAATAGATCCTGACGCTGATAATAGCGGCGGTTATTGCGCTTGACCGGCTGTATCTGCTTGAACTCCTGTTCCCAGTAACGCAATACATGCGGTTTGAGGTCGCAAAGTTTTGCGGCCTCACCGATAGTAAAATAGCGTTTGCTCGGAATGGGTTCCAGCTCAGGATTCTTCTCTCCGGCTGCCGGCATAAATGTCCACGCGCTCCTTCAGTTTCTGGCCTGGCCTGAATGTAACTACTCGGCGCGCCGAAATGGGCACTTCCTCGCCCGTCTTCGGGTTACGACCTGGACGCTGGCGTTTGTCACGCAGGTCAAAGTTACCGAAGCCGGAGAGTTTCACCTGCTCATTGGATGCCAGACATTCACGTATTTCGTTAAAAAAAGATTCCACCATTTCTTTAGCTTCACGCTTATTCAAACCCAGTTCGTCGAACAAACGTTCAGCCATCTCGGCTTTAGTCAAAGAGCCCATGACAATCACCCTGTCTTTAATCTCTTAACGATGCACCGCAATGTGTCGTCAGTGCCACCACAACAGCAGATACGCTATTGTTTATTTCTTCATCAGTAAGAGTGCGCGAAGGATGCTGCCAGGTCAAGCCCAAAGCAAGACTTTTTCTACCTGCTTCAATACCTTGTCCCTGATAAAGGTCAAAAAGCGTGACCTTTTTCAGTGCATCACCTGCTGAACGGCTCACTACATCACGAATGGCGTCGTAACTGACATGCTCATCAACCAGTAATGACAGGTCACGACGCGTTTCCGGAAACTTGGACAAGGCCGTATAGCGAGGCAGACGTCCTGCTGTCGCCAAATCCTGTTTTAATTCAAATAGATAAACAGGGCCATTAAGATCCAGCTTTTTCAGCAACAGCGGATGCAACGCACCAATATAACCCAGTGTTTCGCCATTACGTTCGATTTTGGCTGACTGCCCTGGGTGCAGTGCCGGATGCTGCGCTGCCACAAAGCTAAAACTATCAGCCTCTCCACCCAATGCTAACAGGGTTTCAACATCGCCTTTTATATCAAAAAAATCGACTTTATCTTTTCCAGCCATCCAGCCTTCAGCATCACGCCCACCGGTAATAACACCGGCAATGGCATTTTCCTGTAGCAGCGTGTCGCCCTGAGGGATAAAGCGCTGCCCTGTCTCAAACAGGCGAATACGCGACTGCTGACGGTTCTGGTTATACTGCACCGCTTTAATCAGACCTGGCCAGAGTGTGGTGCGCATCACCGCCATTTCGGCTGAGATGGGGTTTGCCAGCGCCAAAGGTTGGGTGTCTGGATCAAACAGGGCTGACAGACCGGCTTCAATGAAGCTGTAGGTGATAGCTTCCTGGTAGTTACGGCTGATCAAGTGGCGGCGTACCCGCACCAGATCAACACGCGCTTCGCTAATGGGCGGCAGCGGTAACTGAGCGATAGGGATGCGTACCGGTAAGTTGTCATAGCCATACACCCTAGCAAGCTCTTCGATCAGATCAACTTCCAGGGTGATATCAAAGCGCCAGGAAGGCACCTGCACAGCCCAGGCCGCCTCTTCCGCTTTACGGCTCAAGGCCATGCCCAGACGAGTGAGAATATCCTCAACCGTGGTACTGGGCATCTCCATCGCCAACATGGCATTAATTTTGGCATCTCGCAGGCGTACCACCGGGGTAACGGGCAAATCAGCTTCACTTACAGCCTCGGTCACAGGACCCGGCTCACCACCGACGATCTCCAGTAGCAAGCTAGTCGCGCGCTCGATGGCCTGGCGCTGCAACTGCCAGTCAACACCCCGTTCAAAGCGGTGTGAGGAATCGGTATGCAAACCGTAGTTACGCGCCCGTCCGACGATGGACAGCGGGTTGAAGTAGGCGCTTTCCAGGAAGATATCGCGGGTTTTATCGGTAACGCCACTGGCATTGCCGCCCATAATACCGGCCATGGCCAGCGGCCCTTTGGCATCGGTGATCAGCAGCGTGTCTGGATTGAGGGTCACCTCAGTTTCATCCAGCAACACCAGGGTTTCACCCGCCTCAGCCATGCGCACCGTAATGCCACCGCTGAGCTGTTGCAGATCAAACGCATGCATCGGCTGACCCAGCTCGAGCAGAATATAGTTGGTCACATCAACTACGGGATCAATACTGCGAATGCCGGAGCGGCGCAGTTTTTCCTGCATCCACAGCGGCGTTTCAGCACCAGGATTGATATTGCGAATTACTCGGCCGACATAACGCGGGCAGGCATCTGGTGCGGCAAGCGTAACCGGGAAGGTATCGTCAATCACCGCCTCCACCGGTTCAATAGTTACCGGCTTAACGGGCACCTGATTCAGCACCCCAACTTCACGGGCCATACCGGCAATGCTCAGGCAATCGCCACGGTTAGGAGTCAGATCAACATCTATCAGGCTGTCGTTCAGGTTCAGGTAGACACGCAGGTCAGCACCCACTGGCGCATCAACCGCCAGCTCCATGATGCCCGCATGGTCGCCAGACAAGCCCAGCTCATCTTCAGCACAGAGCATGCCCATGGATTCCACACCACGCAGTTTGGCACGTTTGATACGGAAGTCACCGGGCAAGATGGCACCGACACGGGCAAAGGCTGTTTTCAGCCCTGCACGGGCATTAGCAGCACCACATACCACCTGATAGGTCTCGCTGCCATCACTGACCTGGCAAAGCTGGAGTTTGTCAGCATCTGGATGCTGTTCAGCCGAGACGATCTCAGCCACCACTACACCGCTGAATTCACCCGCAACGGTACTGATGTCATCGACTTCAAGACCGGCCAGGCTCAACTGATCGGCAAGCGCCTGTGTTGCCAGTGCTGGCTGCACCCATTCACGTAACCACTGTTCACTGAATTTCATTGTTTAATCCTGTTAATCCTTAGAGCTGACGATGACGGCAATTTAATTGAACTGACCCAAAAAACGCAGATCATTTTCAAAGAACAGGCGCAGGTCATTCACGCCATAACGCAACATCGCCAGTCGCTCTACCCCCATACCGAAGGCAAAGCCGGTGTAGACTTCGGGGTCGATACCGGAATACTCAAATACTTTCGGGTGCACCATGCCGCAGCCCAGCACTTCCAGCCATTTGCCATCGCCGCGATCTATATCCACTTCGATAGACGGCTCGGTAAAAGGGAAATACGAAGGACGGAAACGGACTTTGACATCCTCTTCAAAGAATTCCCGCAGAAACTCTTCCAGCGTGCCTTTCAAGTCGGCAAAGCTGACATTCTTGTCAACCAGCAAACCCTCGACCTGATGGAACATGGGTGAGTGAGTCTGGTCATAGTCACAGCGGTACACACGGCCCGGACAGATGATCCGGATCGGTGGCTGCTTGGTTTCCATGGTGCGCACCTGCACAGGTGAGGTATGCGTGCGCAACAGGGTGTGAGCATCAAAATAGAAGGTATCGTGCATGGCACGTGCCGGATGATGCGCAGGAATATTCAGTGCTTCGAAGTTGTGGTAGTCATCTTCCACTTCCGGGCCTTCAGCAACACTGAAGCCGATGCTACCGAAAAATGCTTCGATACGTTCCAGAGTACGAGTCACCGGATGCATGCCACCCAGACCTTGTCCACGACCCGGCAGGGTAACATCAATCTGCTCCGCCGCCAGCTTGGTACTCAGAGCTTCCGCTTCCAGGGTATCCCGACGCTGATCCAACTCGGCCTGCAAGGCCTCCTTGGCTTCGTTGATTTTTGCCCCTGCCGCAGGACGCTCTTCAGCCGACAGCTTGCCCAGGCCTTTCAATAACTGGGTAAGCTCACCTTTCTTACCCAGGTACTGAACGCGCACCTCATCCAACAGCCTGACGGTGTCAGCCTGTGATACTGCTTGTTTCCCTTGCTGCAATAGCTGTGCAAGATTTTCCATCGTTTACACTCCACATAAAAAAGGGGAAGGTATACACCCCTCCCCTTATCTGTCAGTTTCAAACCTACCAATAGGTGGGTGTTGGCTTACGCCAGCGCTACTTTGGCCTTTTCAACCACGGCAGCGAAGGCATTCTGCTGATTAACAGCCAGATCAGCCAGCACTTTACGGTCGATTTCAATGTTGGCTTTTTTCAGACCAGCAATGAAACGGCTGTAAGACAGACCATTAATACGTGCGGCCGCATTGATACGAGCGATCCACAGAGCACGGAACTGACGCTTACGTTGACGACGGTCACGGTAAGCATACTGACCGGCTTTGATAACCGCCTGTTTGGCTACACGGAATACACGGCTACGGGCACCATAGTAACCCTTGGCCAGTTTCAGAATTTTCTTATGACGACGACGCGCCACAACACCACGTTTTACGCGAGGCATAACATTTCCTTCCTATAAAATTTCAGTCTTGACTCAAGTAACACTTACAGTGTCGGGAGCATACGTTTAACAAGTTTCACATCACTCTCGTGAACCTGCATCATCGGGCGCAGCTGACGCTTACGCTTGGTGCTCTTCTTGGTCAGAATGTGGCTTTTAAAGGACTGCTTGTGCTTGATGCCATTCGCAGTTTTTTTGAAACGCTTTGCCGCACCGCGGACAGTTTTAATCTTTGGCATTACTTTCACTCCACGCATTCGTTTATTAATCAGTCACACGCGAAACAACAAAACCCGCCTACCGCTCAGATAACTGTGCGGTAGGCGGGTCTGCAGCCTGGATGACTATTTCTTCTTCGGAGCCACAACCATGACCATTTGACGACCTTCCATTTTTGGATGCTGTTCCACAATGCCGAATTCAGACAGATCAGCTTCGATCCGCTTCAGCAATTGCATGCCCAGCTCCTGGTGAGCCATCTCACGACCACGAAACCTAAGGGTTACCTTGGTTTTGTCTCCGCTTTCAAGGAAACGTATCAGGTTGCGCAGTTTTACCTGATAATCCCCTTCATCCGTACCGGGACGGAATTTCACTTCCTTGACCTGCATCTGAGTCTGTTTCTTCTTAGCCTCATTTGCTTTTTTCTTCAGTTCATACTGATGCTTGCCATAATCCATGATCTTACAGACTATGGGATCAGAATCAGAGATCTGAACCAGGTCAAGTTCAGACGCTAAAGCTAGCTCAAGCGCCTGATCAATCGTTACGATACCAACCTGTGCACCATCTGCTGCAATTAAGCGCAGTTCGGTTGCACGGATATTTTCATTAATGGGTGGCAACGGTGCACGGCCACCTCTTTTGTTATCACGCCTGATAATTCTATCTCCTGACGAATTCTTTATTCTTGAGCCGACTTGCGGCTGATGTCTGATTTCAGTAGTTCAATCAGATCATCAACGGGAAGACTGCCTAGATCCTGACCGGAGCGCGTACGCACTGCTACGGTTCCGGATTCCACTTCTTTATCGCCCACTACCAAGAGGTAAGGAACTTTCTGTAAAGTGTGCTCGCGGATTTTAAAGCCGATCTTCTCGTTTCTCAAGTCTATCTGTGAACGTATTCCTGCATCTTGCAGTTTTTCGTTCACTTTCTGGCAAAAATCTGCCTGTTTATCGGTAATATTCAACAACACCGCCTGAACAGGACTCAGCCAAACCGGCAAAGCACCCGCGTAGTGTTCGATCAGAATACCGATAAACCGCTCGAAGGAGCCTAGGATAGCACGATGTAGCATGACAGGCACTTCTCTATCACCTACTTCGTTAACAAATTGTGCTCCAAGGCGTCCTGGCATGGAGAAATCCACCTGAATGGTGCCACATTGCCATACACGTCCCAGACAATCTTTGAGTGAAAACTCGATTTTCGGGCCATAGAAGGCACCTTCACCAGGTAATTCATCCCAATCCAGACCAGCCGCATCAAGAGCATCAGCCAAGGCTTTCTCCGCCTTGTCCCAGCTTTCATCAGAACCGACACGTTTTTCCGGACGTGTCGACAGCTTATAAATAACGCCGGTAAAGCCAAAGTCGTTATACACTTCATGCAAGAAGTTGATGAAATCCGCCACTTCTTTCTGAATGGTGTTTTCAGCACAAAAAATATGCGCATCATCCTGGACAAACCCACGTACACGCATAATACCGTGCAGCGCACCGGAAGGCTCATTACGGTGACAGGAACCAAACTCGGCCAGACGCAGCGGCAGATCACGATAAGAACGCAGCCCCTGATTGAACACCTGCACATGGCAAGGGCAGTTCATTGGCTTGATGGCAAAGTCGCGACTTTCCGAATGGGTAGTGAACATCTCTTCGTGGAATTTGTCCCAGTGCCCGGACTTCTCCCACAAGGTACGCTCAACCACCATTGGGGTTTTGATTTCCTGGTAACCATGCTTGATCTGCTTGGCGCGCATGTACTGTTCAATCTGCTGATACACTGTCCAGCCATGCGGATGCCAGAACACCATACCCGGTGCTTCTTCCTGCATATGAAACAGGTGTAGAGACTTGCCCAGTTTACGGTGATCACGCTTTTCCGCTTCTTCCAGACGGAACAGGTAGTCTTTCAGATCCTTCTTATCGCCCCAGGCGGTACCATAGATACGCTGCAGCATTTCATTGTCAGAATTGCCGCGCCAGTAGGCACCGGCCACCTTCATCAGCTTGAAGACTTTGATATGACCAGTTGAAGGCACGTGCGGGCCACGGCACAAGTCGAGGAACTCACCCTGCTTATAGAAAGACAGCGGCTGGTCTGAAGGGATATCACTGATGATCTCAACCTTGTAGGACTCGCCCATCTCTTCGAACAGCGCAACCGCTTCATCGCGGCTCATCAATGAACGCTCGACCGGCAGGTTCTGCTTGGACAGCGCATGCATGCGTGCTTCGATCTTTTCCAGATCTTCCGGTGTAAACGGGCGCTCATAGGCGAAGTCATAATAGAAGCCGTTGTCGATCACCGGCCCAATGGTGACCTGAGCCCCCGGAAACAGATCCTGTACAGCCATAGCCATCAAGTGGGCACACGAATGGCGGA
Organism: Nitrincola sp.; assembly: GCF_048264025.1. NCBI lineage: Bacteria > Pseudomonadati > Pseudomonadota > Gammaproteobacteria > Oceanospirillales > Oceanospirillaceae > Nitrincola > Nitrincola sp. The sequence continues at coordinate 272,173 of NZ_JBLXDN010000002.1, read as the reverse complement.
TAATATCCACGCCCTCTTCGTCTCGTGCCGTGACGATGGCCAATTCAACATCTGTATCGATGGTGTAACTGGTATCAACCAGCTCGCCATTAACCTTACCGGCCAGGGCAGCTTTAGCCAGACCCGCGCCGATATCGGCGGCGACATCAAATACAGAAACAGGGTGATCGAACTGGCGTGAACTGCCGTCCGGAAGCGTAATTACGGGCATGTTTAGTCCTTATCTTAGTGGTGACCCCTACGACAGGCCACATAAGCATATGAATGCTGGAAAATAAAAAGCCGTACAAACCAAGTACAGCGGGTGAATATTATACAGATTTCGGGCTAATTTTCCAGCATTTCGAGGGGATTTGTGGTGCGTATAGGGTAACTTTATGTGGTACTGCGATGGTGTTTCGGTGTGGTGTCTCGGTGTGGTCCGGGTGCGCTACTCGCTGTGTCTGACCCGCTTTTCGTCATCCGTGACCACTTGACTGCCGCCGTCCTGGCGGCAGACAGTCAGACACAGCGAGTAGCACACCCTTCCTCAGATCTCGTGCCATCAGATCAGCTGTTCATTATTCAAAACACACATGAAAATTTGATGAGTTGACTTTCAGTAGTTGCTTTTTTAGACTCCGAATAATACAGGAAGTAAAGCAATATAAATCAATCTACACAAGGAGGTGCGCTATGACATCCAGTCTTTGCATTGAAGAACTACGTAGATCAGCAAACAACCCATTCCCTTCCATTGATGTTTGCCAAACACTTAAAGCGGAACATGGTATCAGCATCATATCAGCCGCAGATAGGTATATTGTAGAAAGAACAGCTGCACCTGGTAGAGCCCCATTCCAGTACTTAATCGGCAAAGAAGTTGGTCACTTAGTTGGCCCAATGGTAGCTTTATTGGATCCATCTGCTGCCAAAGGCTTAGTACAAGCTCACATACGCAATGAAATCATGGCATGTGCCAATAAACATGGTGACTACGAATGGGCTAGTAAAGCGCTTAGCCTCAATAGTCAGCGAGAATTTCTGCAAGCAGTTTTAATCATAGCCGAGCATAACAGCTGTGATTTTAAAACGATTTGGGAACGTGTAAAAAACTTGTAAGCAGGCATAAAATGAAAAATAAATTTATTAGTATATTAACTGTATTTATATCGATTTCTTTATTCAGCACCAATAGTTTTTCTGATCAAAAAAAGCAAGATTTTTTAGATTTTAAAGCATTTAAAATAGATGAAATACAAGCAATAATTAACCATTACAATGAAGAAGGCTTACCTTTATCTGATGCCAGGTATGTATCTACGAGAACAGATCAAGGCGCACCTGACTACCCGCTTATATTTGAAGTTGTAATGCTGGGTACTTCTGAACAGCTACAAACCCTGATTAGCGCAGGGGCTGATGTAAATACTATTTTTTCAGATCAATTTCCAGCAACACCCATCTATTTTGCAAACAGTCTTTATCATCCAACTGGATATTTGCATGGTTTAGAATTTGAATGCCGACCCGATCATATAAAAGCTTTACTTGAGACCGGAGCATCAATAAATGAGATACCACTTGGTCAACGAACATTATTAGGCAGTTACACAGCGGATGAATCAGCACCAGGCTGCAGTGAAGCACTTAGGTTATTAATAGAAGCTGGTGCAAATATTAACTCTCAGAACTTTGTGGGCTACACTCCCCTTCATGATGCTTTATCAGTACAAGACACCAAAGGTATTGAGCTACTTCTTCTAGCGGGAGCTGATCCTGACATTGAGGATATAGCGGGCATGGATGCATATCAATTCGCCTTGCAGATGACCTTACCACACCTTCCTCAGGGTGATACCCACGCAGAGGCTATTCGAAAATTTATCGAGTTGGCGATTATTGAGAAAGCTGACGAGGAACTTACAAACCGTCGCGAGTAACCAATCTTCGCCCCACCCAAGCAAAAACTACCGAATATAATGCAACGGCACCGCCGTAGTATCGACCACCTTACGCATTATAAAGGATGACTTCACGCCACTGACGCCGGTGATGCGAGTGATTTTACCCAGCAGGATGTCGTGGTAACTATCCATATCGGCAACAGCGACCTTGAGCTGGTAGTCAGCATCATGGCCAGTGATCAGGTAGCATTCCATCACCTCGGGAATATCGGCAATGGCGGCTTCAAAGGCTTCGAAACGCTCAGGAATATGCTTGTCCATGATAATGTGCAGCATGGCAATCAGGTTTAAGCCGACTTTACGCTCGTTCACCCGCACCACCTGCCGCTCGATCACACCCGTATCCAGCAGTTGCTTCACCCGCCGGGAACAGGGCGCAGCGGTCAGGCCAATTCGATCGGCCAGATCCTGATTGGAGATGGACGCATCCACCTGCAACTGCTGCAATATTTTTATATCAAAACGATCCAATTCAACATGCATACATCACCTAAAAACAAGTTTACGCAATAATTAATAACTACAATAATAATACTCTACACTCAAATTGCGCAAACACCGCAAACAAACTGAAATTCGCAACCCTATTGCGCGAGCAAGGGCGTAAACTTGGCTCTGTACTCAGTTAATCCGATTCTAAGGACCTCAGCATGTTTGATCATCGCAAATACCGTGCGTTTACACCGATTCGTTTAACCGATCGTACCTGGCCAGATCAACAGATCACCCAGGCACCTCACTGGTGCAGTGTTGATCTACGCGATGGCAATCAGGCGCTGATCAATCCGATGAATGTGGATCAGAAGACGCGCATGTTTGAACTACTGGTCAAACTGGGCTTTAAAGAAATTGAAGTCGGCTTTCCATCGGCGTCGCAGCCTGATTTTGATTTTGTGCGCAAGCTGATTACTGAAGAGCTGATTCCTGCGGATGTCACCGTTCAGGTCCTGACTCAGGCCCGTGAAGATTTGATTGCACGCTCCTATGAAGCTCTGGAAGGTGCGAAACAGGCGATAGTGCATGTGTATAACTCAACTTCTCAGGTTCAGCGTGAACAGGTCTTTGGCCTGGACCGTGAGGGTATCAAGGCAATAGCGGTTCAGGGTGCTCGCTGGGTGCGCGATTATGCTGCCAAGTATCCTCAAACCGATTGGGCTTTCCAGTACTCACCCGAGAGTTTTACCGGTACTGAGCTGGATTACGCCGTTGAGGTTTGTGATGCTGTAATCGCTGAGTGGCAACCAGAAAATGGCCGCAAAGTGATTATCAACCTGCCCGCGACGGTGGAAATGTCGACACCCAATGTATTTGCTGACCAGATAGAGTATTTCTGCCGTCATATGCGGCAGCGTGATCAGGTCATCATCAGCCTGCACACCCACAACGACCGCGGCTGTGGTGTGGCGGCAGCAGAGCTGGGCATTATGGCCGGTGCTGACAGAATTGAAGGTACTCTGCTGGGCAATGGTGAGCGCACCGGCAATATGGATATCGTTACTCTGGGGATGAACCTTTATTCTCAAGGTGTCGATCCGGAATTGGATTTTTCCAATATCAAAGAGATTATCGCGGTAGTGGAATACTGCACCGAGCTGCCAGTGGCGGCGCGTCACCCCTGGGCTGGCGAGCTGGTGTATACCGCCTTCTCCGGCAGCCATCAGGATGCCATTCGCAAGTCCATCAACTACCACGAACAGCATCAGTTACCTCATTGGGAAGTGGCTTACCTGCCCATCGATCCACGTGATATCGGGCGTGAATACGAAGCGGTGGTGCGCATTAACAGCCAGAGTGGTAAAGGCGGTGTGGCACTGGTACTGGAGCGGGACTACGGCATTGTATTACCCAAATGGATGCACAGCGAAATCAGCCGCGTGGTACAAAAAGCCTCGGAACAGACTGGTGCCGAAATCACCTCTCTGCAGATCAAATCGCTGTTTGGAGAGTGTTTTAATACCACCCAGGCTGACTGGGCGCTGCTCGACTATGACCTGCATACTGAACAGGGTGTGGTTAAAGGCAGCTTTAAAGTGGCCGAACACTTACCCAGCCTTCAGGGACAGGGTAGTGGCGCCGTGGATGCATTAGTGAATGCACTGGAAAAACGTTTCGGCGTTGGCATCGAGATACTGCAGTTCGATGAACGTGCCCTGACCGAAGGCACTCATGCCCAGGCACAAGCCTGTGTGGCGCTGAAGGTTGATGATGTGACTTATGCCGCCGTGACCGTGGCCGAAGATACTTCGGCAGCAACACTCCAGGCGGTATTAAATGCATTTGCCCGCAGCCGATCTGCTGTGGCCATAGAAAAAAAGATCGCCTAGGCTTTTTCCAGCAGGCTGCGCGTATAGAGGATGTGTTCACGCGCCTCGGTACGCGCCAGCTCAGGGTTTCGCGCCTGGATCGCCCGGTGTATTTTTTCATGCTGCTGCGCTATGCCTTGCGGATAACGTCCGTAGCGCTTCAGCGTGGTGAAGAGCGCCTGATGTATGGCATTAAAATAGCGGGCATAGAATAGCTGACTGAAGCTCACCACCAGCAGATGATGGCTGGACTCAGCAATCAGGGTATGAAAGGTTAAATCCTCCTTGGCCTTATGCAGAGTGGATTTACCCTGATTGCGCAATTGCATGGCCTGATATTCTGTTGCCAGCGCTGCCAACTGCGCATCACTGGCGCGCAGGGCACAGTAATAGGCCGCCTCGCCTTCCAGTAATGCCCGCGCTTCCATCACATCGAGCTGCAGCGTGCGATTGTCCGATCCGGATTGGGGCAGTTGCAAATGCGTTTGCAGTAAATTCAGACAGCGACTGCCACCGCCATGCCGGGTTTCTATTAACGCCTGCCCTTGCAGCGTCTGTACCGCCTGACGCACACTGGCGCGGGATACCGCATAGTCGGTTGCCATACGCCGCTCTGATGGCAGCCGGGCACCCGGAATCAGCTCACCGGTCGCGATAAGACCAGTCAGATGCTGCAACAGTGTCTCTTGAGTACTTAGGGCTTCGTTGGGTTTCAAGCCGTCACCTTTGGTCAGACCACTTTAGGGGTTGGTGTTTATTTTACCCGCGCTCTCGCCTATCTTGTAGTGATATACGGCGGTTTCCCGCTTTTTGTTTACAGCCCTCTGAGGATTGAGTGTGAAAGATAATAAGAGTCAACCTGTTGTCGGCTTGTTTGTTACCTGCCTGACTGATCTCTACCGCCCCGAGGTGGGCTTTGCCACCATCAAACTGCTGGAAATGGCCGGCTGCCGGGTCGAAGTTCCCGAGCAGCAAACCTGCTGTGGTCAGCCCGCGTTTAACAGCGGTGACTTCAACACCTCGGCCGATATTGCCCGGCAGACCATTGCGGCGCTGGATGGCTATGAATATGTTGTGGCCCCATCAGGCTCCTGCATTAGCATGCTGCACCACTATCCGGAGCTGTTCAGTGCTGAGGATCCCTGGCAAGCACGCGCCACCGCCCTCAAAGCTCGCGCCTTCGAAATTACCGCCTTTCTGGTGGATGTGCTGAAGTTTGATCAGTTCAGCAGCCAGTTCAGCGGCAGCGTCACCTATCATGACTCCTGTTCTGGCTTGCGTGAACTGGGCATCAAGCAGCAACCTCGCCAGCTCCTGGCTCAGTTGGAGGGCGTTGAACTGAAAGAGATGGAAGAGAGCGAAACCTGTTGTGGGTTCGGCGGCACCTTCTGTGTCAAATATCCGGAAATTTCCAACCGCATGGTGGGCAATAAAACCGAAAGCATCAGCCAGTCAGGCGCACAAACCCTGCTGGGCGGTGATCTGGGTTGTTTACTGAACATGGCCGGTAAACTGCAGCGTGAAGGCAAACCCGTAACCGTGCGCCACATCGTGGAAGTACTGGCAGATATGACCTCACAACCGGCACTGGGCGAATCTGCCTATGCCCTTGGCAAATCGCTGTAACAGGAGCCGGACATGCAAATTACAAGCCCCGATTTTAAAGCCAACGCACGTATCGCCTTGCAGGATGTCGGCCTGCAAAAAGCCCTCGGTAACGTCAAAACCGGTTTTCCACACAAACGTGCCGCGGCCATAGCGCGCCTGCCGGAATTTGATCAGTTGCGTGATGAAGCACGTGATCTAAAAAACCATATTATCGAGCACCTGGATATTTATCTGGAAACCTTTGAAGCCAAGGTACTGGAAAATGGGGGTCATGTGCACTGGTGTCGCACCGCCGATGAAGCACGCGAAACCATTCTGAAAATCTGTAAAGATAAAGACGCCAAAACTGTCACCAAGGGTAAATCCATGGTGACCGAAGAGATTAATCTGAACGATTACCTCCAGGCCAATGGCGTCACCCCGGTGGAAACGGATCTGGGTGAATATATACTGCAACTGCGCGGTGAACATCCCAGCCATATCATCGCTCCAGCGATTCATTTGAATCTGGAGGATGTGTCAGAAACCTTCCATGAGTATCATCACAAACCCAAGTCCATGGACCCGGCGGTATTGATGCAGGAAGCACGTGAAGAGTTACGCACCAAGTTTGTCGCTGCTGACGTAGGCATTACCGGTGCCAACTTTCTGGTCGCTGAAACTGGCTCCAGCATTATCGTCACCAACGAGGGTAATGGCGATCTGACCCAGACCTTGCCAAAAACCCATATTGTTGTTACCTCAATCGAGAAGGTAGTGCCCACGCTGGAAGATATGACCCTGTTTTTACGTCTGCTGGCACGCTCAGCTACAGGACAGGAATTTACTGTATACAACACCCTTTCCACCGGTCCGCGTCGCCCTGGAGATCAGGATGGTCCGGAAGATTTTCATGTGGTGCTGGTCGATAATGGTCGCAGTGAGATGGTCGGCACGGAACTCCAGGATATGCTGCGCTGCATACGTTGTGCCGCCTGCATGAATCACTGTCCTGTCTATGGTGCGATAGGTGGTCACAGTTATGGCTGGGTGTACCCAGGCCCCATGGGCTCAGTGCTGACACCCCAGATGATCGGTATCGAAAAGGCCGCGCTGCTGCCCAACGCCTCCACCTTCTGCGGCAAGTGTGAATCGGTTTGCCCGGTGCATATTCCCCTGCCCAAACTGATGCGTCACTGGCGTAAAAATGAGTTTGAAAAACACCTGACACCTCGCACTGCCCGCTGGGGCCTGGGAGTTTGGAGTTATCTGGCCAAACGTCCGGCCCTGTATCGAACCGTAACCTCCCTCAGCAGTGGGGTACTGCGGCTGATGGCGGGCAAGAAAGGCCGCATCAGCAAACTGCCACTGGCAGGTGGCTGGACAGAGGGCCGGGAGATGCCTGCACCGAGTGGTAAAACTTTTATGCAACAGTGGCAGGAAAAACAGAAAACGGGGCAGTCATCATGAGTAAAGCAGAGATTCTGGGTAATATTCGCCGTGGTTTAGGCCGTACGCAAGCGACTGATGCCGACAAGGCCCGCGTGGCGACGCGCATCTCCGCCCATGCCGCCAACCTGATCCCCGCCCGCGCACAACTGCCTGAGGCACAAACCCAAACCCTGTTTATCGACATGGCTCGTGAAGCCGCTGCTGAAGTGATTGAGCTGAGCAATGCCAGTGCCTTACCTGCAGCTGTAGCTGAATGGCTGCAGGAAGCCAGTATTGATGAACTGGTCATGGCGACAGATGAATCGCTAAAACCACTGCGTCAGCAGCTTCCGGAGACGTTGAAAGTACGCGAAGGGGTGGCACAAGCCGGTGATCTGGCCAGCCTGACCGGCGCGTTTCTTGGCATCGCTGAAACCGGCACGCTGATGCTCTACTCCCGCCCGGAAAGTCCAACCACCTTGAACTTTCTGCCGGATAATCATCTGGTGGTGCTGCGGCGTAAAGATATAGTCGGTGTTTATGAACAGGCCTGGACACGCTTGCGCGAACAGCAGGCCAGCCTGCCTCGCACCGTAAATATGATTACCGGCCCGTCACGCAGTGCTGATATAGAACAGAAGCTGCAAATGGGGGCGCATGGACCGCGTCGACTGGTGATATTTTTGCTGGGGTGATATTTGGATCGTGCCATGCTGGGTAGTGGTATCGCTTTGGTGTGACACGCTTTCGTCATCCCTGACACGCTCCACTGCCGCCGTCCTGGCGGCAGAGGGTCACCCCAAAGCCATACCACCACCCCGCTCAACCTCCTGTGCCAGCGTAAAGATGAGCTGAATGGACATGGACGGAAGCTGGTAAAATTGCCCTGAGCTTTAGAATGACATTGTTGCAAAATGCAACATTTTGTCGCAGAATGCTTAGTGTGATTAATTCTAATAATCAACTTAAAAGATAAAATGCACAACGGAGAATGCAAATGGCTACTAGTGTTCGTCTTGACGATGACTTCGTCGAGAGCGTGAGAATTCACTCAGCCGCCGCGCACCGAACAGTACCTAAGCAGATCGAGCATTGGAGTAAAATTGGACAGATGGTTGAAGACAATCCAGATCTATCCTATGAATTCATCCGTGATGCACTGATCGCACGCGAAGCTGTTGTTTCTGGAAAAGCGACCAAATATGAGCGTAGAACCAAACGAAACCGGGATTAATGTATATGAAAGCCCGGTTTTCAAAAAGACTCTCAGCAAGCTGCCTGAGGATGATGTAGCTATCATCGAGGATGCGGTGGATGCAATCATCGAAAATCCTGAGATAGGGCAGCTAAAGAAGGGAGACCTTAGTTATCTTCGCGTCCATAAATTCAGTCTGAATGGACAGCAAGTACTATTGGGTTATAACTGGCAGAAAGAACAACTGACATTGTACCTTCTGAACATTGGGCCGCATGAAAATTTCTATACTAACGCCAAAAAGCGCCGCAAATCCGATCTAAAGTTTATTAAGTAGCATCAGTGCATGGAGCGGCATCAGAAGACTTGGGGGTTTTAGACTTTATACTGGCACCCAGGTTTGAGAGGGCTGATGGGATCGGAACTGGCTGACCCTGTGCGCCAAGGATGGCGTACTGGAGCCCTCAGGGATGGGTTTACGGCGAGTCAGACAGGTCCGATCCCATTAGCCCTATACCACATGAAACAGTTAAAGCTGATCAGCAAACGGATGATCTTCCGCAACCAGGGCTTCCTGGTAGCTTTCCACCCGATCGGCTACCAGATCCGTACGGTGAAACTGGGCGATATGGATAATGGCATCGCCTTCATTCACCAGCGGCAGCTTCAACAGCCCGATCACGATACCGCTTAAGGGTGACCAGATCTCCTCTTCGGACTCACCGAACGGGTCCGCGACGATACCCAGCAGAGTCTGATCACGCGTGACTCTTTCACCCTCTTTCACATTGGCGCGAAAGATACCGCTTTGCGGTGCACGTACCCAGCTACTGGAACGGGCGACTAACGGCTCTTTAAATCCGGCTTTACGCGATTTGGGTAACATCTCCAGTGCACGCATCACACTGAGAATGCCATTCACACCGCCACGAATGGATACCTCATCAAAGCGCAGCGCTTCACCGGCTTCGTACACCAGTATCGGCGTTTTTCTCTCATACCCCGCCTGGCGCAGGGAGCCCTCGCGCAAGGGGGCATTGAGGATAACCGGAGTGGCGAAGGCTTTGGCCAGTACCAGAGTTTCAGGGTCATCCAAATTGGCGCGGATCTGCGGCAGGTTGGAGCGGTTGATCGCGCCCGTATGCAGATCGATGCCGTGGGTAGCCTTGCTCACCACTTCATTCATAAACAAACGCGCGGTGCGCCCAGCCAACGAGCCTTTGGCTGAGCCAGGAAAACTGCGGTTCAGATCGCGTCGGTCGGGTAGATAACGGCTTTGATTGATAAAGCCATACAGATTGACGACTGGCACAGCCATCAGCGTACCCTTCATGCGCCTCAGAGCAGGCAGTCGCAGCAAACGGCGGATGATTTCCACACCGTTGATCTCATCCCCATGCAGGGCGGCACAGATAAACAACACAGGACCTGCCTGACGACCACAGATCACTTGTACCGGCATAATCGCCTCGGTGTGGGTGTACAGCTTACCGACTACCAGATCGACCGTGCGCCGCTCACCCGGCTGCAGGGTTTGGCCACCGATGGTGATCGGCTGATTGGGTTTGAAACTTGCACCCATGCCTAGCCCTGGCCTTTGGTCTGAGTACGATTAGGCTTGGCGTTTTTTTCAATAAATTCAATGATCAGATCGGCAATATCTTTACCGGAGGCGGCTTCTATCCCTTCCAGTCCTGGCGAGGAATTCACTTCCATCACCACCGAGCCATGATTGGAGCGCAACAGATCGACACCACAGACATTCAGCCCCATGACCTTGGCTGCACGCAGCGCCGTGGTACGCTCCTCTGGGGTAATCCGGCACAGTGCCGCCGAACCGCCACGGTGCAAGTTGGAGCGAAACTCGCCATCTTTGGCCTGACGTTTCATCGCCGCAACTACCTTGCCACCGACAACAAAGGCACGAATATCAGCACCTTTTGCTTCCTTGATAAACTCCTGCACCAGAATATGCTGCTTCAATCCCATAAAGGCCTGGATAACGCTCTCAGCGGCCTGATTGGTCTCCGCCAATACCACGCCAACGCCCTGCGTACCTTCCAGCAGTTTAATCACCGCCGGCGCACCACCGACAATACTGAGCAGATCTTCTATATCATCGGGAGAATGGGCAAAGCTGGTTACCGGCAGACCTATGCCGCGACGTGATAACAACTGCAAACTGCGCAGTTTGTCGCGCGAGCGGGAAATAGCCACTGATTCATTCAGCGGATACACATTCATCATTTCAAACTGACGCAGTACAGCGGTACCGTAAAAGGTGATGGAGGCGCCGATACGCGGAATCACCGCGTCAAAGTTTTCCAGCACTTCACCACGGTAGTGAATCTGTGGATTATGCGAAGCTATGTTCATGTAGCAACGCAGTGCATCGATAACCCTGACCTCATGCCCGCGATTTTTGGCGGCTTCAACCAGACGACGGGTTGAATAGAGTTTAGGATTTCGCGAAAGAATAGCAATTTTCATACTGGGGCTCCGCCGTCGGCGATCAGATAGGCTTTAAGGATGTAAGCAACTGGGTTTAAGTTTATCAGTGATCACTGATGCGCAAATTACAGACTAGATAATAGTGAATAACCCTGAACAGGTGAGTGCAATTGTAGCTTGGAAAGGGCTTGAGTGAATAGTGTTTTATCGCACTTAGAACAACGGCAATTGCGGCCGAGTCAGCTCATCAAACTGCAACCCGACAAAGGGCAGAATGCTGTCGGCAACAGGACGCAGCTGTTTATCGATATAGTGTTGATAGTCGATGGCAGAAGCCTGTATTTCAGCGGCTTCCGGGCCATTCACACTCATCACATAAGTGATGGTATCACCCTGTTGCAGCGGTGCTGGTAGACCTTGTTCACGGTACCACTGACACAGCTGACGTGCCGCTCGCACATGCGGTGGCACATTGCGCTGATAACTGTCCAGCGGGCGGCGCAAGCGCCGGTGATAAACCAGTTCGGCATCCCGCTCACCCGCCAGTAATTCAGCCACGCGAGATTGAATCAGCGCTTCACAGGGCTGATCGGCAAAAATCTGTGCGAACAGCGCCTGCTGAAAATCTCTGGCAAGGCGTGTCCAGTCACTGCGCACCTGCTCCAACCCTTTAAACACCAACAGGTCGCTGCCATCGTCGGCTTGGCGCAGTCCGGCATAGCGTTTTTTACTGCCCAGCTCTGAGTCACGCATGCGTGGCATCAGAAAGCGCAAGTAACAGGTTTCATATTGCAGCTCCAATGCCGAGCTCAGCCCATAGATCTGTTGTAACCTGTCCTGCCACCAGTGATTCAGTGCCTCGGCTAATCTTGGCCCTTGGGCATCGGCTTGTTCTGCCGACATGTCATCACCCAGCCAGACAAATACTGAATCAGTATCACCATAAATCACCTTGAAGCCAAACGCGGTTTCAATCTGAGCGGCAGTTTCAGTCAGTATCTCATGGCCACGCATAGTGATGGAGGCTGACAGGCGCTGGTCGTAAAAACGGCACACATCTGAGCCCAACACCCCATAACAGGCATTCATCTGGATTTTGATCGCTTGTGACAGCGCCGCGTTTCCCTCTTGCTTGGCTCGGTCACGCGCCTGCCAGAGATGTTCAATAATACCGGGGAGTATCGCCTGGTCCCGACTGAATACTGCACCTAAATACCCAGGTAGTGTGCTATCTGCTGTGGATTCCTGCTGGTTTAATCCCAGGGTCAGCCCTAGCGGGTCAATCTGAAAGGTGCGGATAATACTGGGATACAGGCTCTTGAAATCCAGCACCAGCACATTGCGATACAAGCCCGGCACGGACTCCATCACATGACCACCGGGCACATGATCACCTGTTTGCCCTGAAGCATATTCAGGTGCCACATAACCGGCCCGATGCAGTGCTGGCAGATATAAGTTATCAAAGGCCTGTGAAGAGCCACCGACCTTATCCAGCGCCAGTCCGGTCAGGCGGGTGCGCTCAGTCAGGTAGTCGATCAGTCCCGCCTTGGCAAAAATTTCACTGACCAGACGGCAATCTTCCAGATTATAGTGCGCCAGGGCGAACTGATCTTCAGCAAACAGACGCTGAATCTCCTGGCCGCGATCATTGACTGAGTCGATGGCTTTGCCGCGTCCCAGCAGTGCCTGGGCGACAAATTCCAGATTGTAGCGCTCAAACTGCCAGGTCGCGCCCTTCAGGGTATCAATGCCATCCAGCACCACTCGACCCGCCAGTCGGGCATAGTGGCGGTTCTGGCCATAACTGCCCACCCGCAGCGCCTGACGGTCGCGCCCCAGTTGCATGCGCACACCTAACGCCTCGGCTCGGCGTTGTAAAACACGCAGATCAAAACCTATAACATTCCAGCCAATCAGGATATCCGGATCAAACGCCTGAACTGAGGTGACAAACTGCTGTAACAGGCATTTTTCATCTGCACAGTAGGTAATGAGCGGATGGGGCTTTTCCGGCCCCAACATCAACACATGTTCGTAACCCTCCGACTGCAATGCAATCGACAGAATACGATCAGCTTTCATGGTGGTTTCGATATCCAACGACAAGACTCGGAAGGCTGGCTGAATATCGATGGGGATCAGACGGCTTTTGCTTCCTGCCTCAACCCAGGCGGCGCCGGCAAAAATGAAGCGTTCCATTAAATAACGATCGGCCGGACGGATATCTTCTTCCATCATGGCAATACCTGACCCTTTCAGGCGCTCTACCAGGGTGTGCCAGGTGGCCAGCGTGCGGCAGTAGAGTGCTGCCACCGGCTGTTCCAGCAGATTTTTTAGCTCCAGGCTTTGCCAGCGCCAGCCACTCAGGTCTTGTAACTGTTGCGCTATGGCGCTCTGATCCTGCTGACGCACAAATAATACCGCTTCCTGCCCAGCCAGACTGACGTGCTTTGCCCCCTGCGCAGATACCAGCCAATAGCTCAGCTCAATTCCTTCAGGTGTATCGCGCTGATGCCGGGTTAACGGGAACCCCTGAATGCTGTCAGACATCACCAAACGGCTGTATCACTTCCATATCCGGAAACTGGCGCATCACCTCCTCCAGAGAGGCCGATTCAAATAACAATTTCAGATTCGGGCCGGCATCCATAGTGAAGTAGATGGACATGCCGTCCTGACGCAGCTTCCAGATTTTATGCATCATCTTCAGTGAATCTGGTTGCCAGTACACCAGCGGTGGCCAGGACGCCAGCATGGTGGCGTGCATCGACAAGGCATTATGCTCGGCAGTACGGCCCAGGCGTTCAAAGTCCTGTCCCGCGATGGCTTGCTTCAGATGTTGCAGATCAGTAGCGGCCTGCAACGGCCAGCTCTGGTAAAGGTGAGCGGTTTCCACTGTACGCTGCATACCACTGCGCGAGTCCGTGGCCTTAACAGAAGCATCGACCTTGATCAGACCAACACATAACCCCGGCCAGTCGCTTTGCAAGGCGATGGCATGACTGTCCAGCCCATCCTCCCGCTGCCCCATTTGCCACTCAACAAAACCACGGAAAATCGATCGACAGGCACTGCCACTGCCAAGACGCGCTACAACTGACAGCTGCTCGTCACTGAGCTGCAGGGCGAAACTGTCATTAACCGCCAGGGCAAGAGCTGCAAAGCCTGAAGCCGATGAGGCCAGCCCAGCCGCCGTTGGAATAGAGTTACGGGTGGTGACACGGAAATGACACTGGTCTGGATTGCGAAACAGATCCAGAAAACTGCTGATGCGTTGGCAAAAAGGCGCTGAAGCCACAAGTTTTTCGCCATTAAGCCAAATTTCATCAGCCGGATGATCAATCGGCACCAGGCGGGTATGACTACCCAGGTGGCCCAGCGACACGGACAAAGACGCATTAACCGGTAAATTCAGTTGTTGATCTCGCTTTCCCCAGTATTTGCACAAGGCGATGTTACTGGGTGCAAAATGTTCGTCTGACGCTGATGGTATTGTGCCAGGCGTTAACCAGCCAGCCAGTGTGGCATGTTTATCCATGTAGTCCTCAGGTATTGTCGGTAAAATAGTAGCGGTTCTTGCCCTGCTTCTTGGCACGATACATAGCCACATCAGCTTCAGTAATATAGTCTTCCGGACTTTTTAACGACTGCCCGTCGATAAAGCACGCGCCAATACTCACCGAGACTTTGAGTGTATTACCCTTCCACTCAATGGGCTCGTGGGCCGTTATCAGCAAACGCTGCAGCACCTGCTCAGTAGTCTGTTGATCCAACTGTCCCTGGAGCAGCAGTAAAAATTCATCGCCCCCTAAACGCGCCAACGTATCGTCTTCGCGCAAACAGACCTTCATTTTCTCAGACAGGGCTTCCAATAGAAAGTCACCCGCCGCATGTCCGTGGGTATCATTAATGGTTTTAAACCCATCCAGATCCATAAAAGCGAGCGCCAATGGGCTTTGAGTGCGGCGTACAGACACCAGCGCCTGCTGAAAACGGTCCATGAACAGGGTCCGGTTAGGCAGATTGGTCAGGGCATCATGGTAAGCCAGATAGTTAACTTTGTCTTGAGCGGCTTTTTTCTGAGTAATATCAGAGAATAAGGCTACGTACTGTACAACCTGGCCCAATGCATCATGTACGGCACTGATATTCATGGTTTCCACCACCAAACTACCATCTTTGCGGCGATTCCATATTTCACCATCCCAACTGCCCTTAGCTGCCAGCGTGGCGAACATCTGATCAAAGAAATTGGCGTCATGATGCCCGGAGTTAAGAATCGCAGGAGTCTTTCCGATCACGTCTTCAGCACGGTAGCCGGTAATGTCGCTAAAGGCGGTATTTACCTGGAGAATCTGTTGCTCGGCATCGGTGATCATAATCGCTTCACGTGCATGCCGGAATACGGCCATGGCCAGACGCTCTGAAGCATCTCGCTCATGCCGTAATATCGCATAACGGATCGCCTTACGTATCCACCGCCCTTCAGCACCCTTGCTTAAATAATCTTCTGCGCCAGCTTCAATAGCGGCTTCAGTGGCAGTCTGATCATCCAGGCCGGTCAGTACCACTACCGGCACATCAGGGAAGAGCTGGTAGCAACGTCTAACCGTAGCCACACCGGTTGAATCCGGCAGGTTCAGATCAAGCAAAATCGCATTCGGTACCAACTTTTGCTGCTTAACCTGCATCTCGGCATCTTTGAGGGATTCTGCCAACACGATTTGATAGGCCTGCACATCCTGTTCCTGGAGTTGCAGTCTGATAAGCTGTGCATCACCGGGTTCATCTTCTATCACCAGTACCACTGGGGCGTGGTGTTCAGCGTGTAGTTCTGTTTGTTTCATCCAAACTCTTACCTGCTCAGGAAAATATCAACCGGGCTTGTGCGGGTGGCGCACAAGTGTAATCCAGTAATCCTCCAGCGTCTTGACCTGATGTATAAAATCATCAATATCCACTGGCTTGACGACATAACCCGACGCACCCAAATCATACGATCTGAGTATGTCACTCTCGGAATCCGATGTAGTGAGGACCACTACCGGGATATGGCGAAACGCGGTCTCCTGCTTTATTTTTTCCAGAAATGTCAGGCCATTCATTCGCGGCATATTCAGGTCCAGCAAAATCAGATCCGGAGAGGTTTCTTCGGCATAACCTGACTCACGGCGCAAAAACCTGAACGCTTCGACACCATCATTGACATGTCGCAGATCAACGAGCAGATTATTCTCCTCAAAGGCCAGACGTATGAGGTGCGCATCGGCTAGCTCATCTTCAACCAGTAGCACTCGAAACAACGAGGGTTTAGCATTCATGAGGTTGGATCCGGTATTGAAAACTCAATTATCAAGCCAGTATCCATGCCATCACGGGCATTTACCCAGCCACCTTTTTTTTCGACCATTTTACGTAGCACGGTCAATCCCATGCCTGTGCCTGTATTGGAAACCGTGTTCGCCTCACTCACCAGGCGTGAAAACATTTCAAATATCTGCTCCCGGTATTCCAACTCAACCCCGCAGCCATTGTCGACAAATTGGATCAGGGTGTAACCAGACTGCTTCAGCGATTTTATCTCAATCGTTAAGAGTCTATCGTCACAGGCATAATTCAGGCTGTTATCCAGTAATATCCTGAAAATTTGCTGCAAATAGCTTTTCGGGAAATACACTGAGGACTCCGCCAGGTTCAGATGAACACTCACATTTTTCAGACGTTCACTGAATTCAGGCTCATGCATCTGTTGCGCAATAACCTCTGATAACTGTATCGGCTGTGATCTTGCCTCAGTTTGATCCAGTGCCAAATAGCGCTGGATATCACGTACCAAATAACTTAAACGCAACGCCTGCTGATGGATAAAGTCAACCGATACACGGGCATCTTCATCCGCCTCTACCAAACCTTTTTTGTACAAACGCTGGGCAAAACTGACCAAACGGCGTGCCGGCTCCTGAAAGTGGTGTGCCATTATTTCATTCAGGCGACGTAACTCCCGATTAGTTTTTTCTTGCTGATGCAGCAGGGCGGTGCGCTCTTTCTGGGTACGAAACAGACTGATGGACAGCAAAACCAGCACAACAATCGCCAACATCTGCAACAATACAGCGACAAACAGCAGTCGCTGACGATTGACTTTCTCTTGTTGCAAGGCTTGCACCTGCAGATCAACCATTTCCTCCAGACGTTCCTGGTAATGCCAGACCGCCTGATCAGCATGACGTCCAGGTGTGATGTCATGGATTACCGATAACAAGCGCATCTTCCCGTCAAACTGGTAAGGATGACTACGAACCTCCACAGTACGCACATCACCATCAGCCAGTACATGGCGAAACACAAAGTAGTTGCGTCCCTCCCTGGCGGCCAGCTGCATCTCTTCAGCTACCTGCACTGGTGTCAGGGTATTCAGTGATTGAATCGATAGCGTCAGCAGTGTTTCATGGTTGTAACCATAAAAAGCTTCAGCTGCAGGGTTAGCATCTTCTAGCTTGCCAGTTTCCGGGTCGATCAACAGCATGACCGAATCATGACGCTGAAAAAACTCATACAGACCGCTATCAGGATGATCGGTGGCTGAGCAGCTCAAGGCAAGCAACAACGCAACGCAACTCAACAACAGCTGATTTACTCTACCCATCTTGCGCCCTGTTGTGAGTCGGTTCTGGCTTGCAATATTTGATAGCATTAGCCAGCAGATTCTGGAACAGACGTGTCAATTCGTCAGCATTGGCTAACATCGACGGCCAGGGAGCCACCGGTGTATCGAGCTGCGCACCACTTGCCAGAATCTCTGATTTCAGGAAACAACAGGCTTCTTCAAAACAATGCTGAAGAAAACGTCGCTCCAGCATCTGCAGATAACTCTTGATCATGCGCAACGGTTGGCGCAGGTCGTGAGAGGTCACATAGGCAAACTGCTCCAGCTCAGAATTGGAAGCCTGTAAGGCTTCGTGTTGCGCACGTAAAGACAGCTCAGTCTGTTTAAGTTGCGTAACATCGTTGTGTGTACCCAGCATGCGTAGAGGCGTACCATCAGTATCGCGAATCACCACCCCTCGACAGCGAATCCATACCGTAGAACCATTTTTGTGGCGATAGCGCAGAATCTGATCAAACGCCTCGTCTGGATTTGCCAGATGTTTGGTTATGGCCTTACGAGTAACAGCCAGATCATCTTTATCTACCAGTATTTGCCAGGCATCAGAGCGGTGAGGCATGTCGGCAGGATCATACCCCAGTGTTTGCCAGAAACGCTCACTCATCCATTCTTGTTCGGACTGTTGCATATCCCAATACCAGAGCCCATCAAGTGAAGTTTGCTGAATAAAATCAAACAGTTCATCACTTTGACGAATTTTCTCGTAGAGCTCTGTCTTGAGGTAGTGTGTTTTAAAATTATTATCACTAGGCATCACATGTAATCCGTGGATCCAATACGTTTAAATTAAACATATTTCAAAACAAGATGCGAGCAGAACTGAATGATGTCGTGACTTGGAACAACGCACCAGTCATCTTCCGACTCATAGCTGTGGATCCAAACAAAAACAGAACGAGGGTAGCTAGTTAGCCCTTCTCAACCAGCAGGGCACCTTGCGTAGCCGGCATGATAGAAATTTGACTGAAGCCCTGCAGGTCTTGCGGTGGGGTTTTGCCTAGAGTCAGCACGCAGTCGCCCAAGCCAGAACCGGAGATTTTTGTTCCCAGCACGGCTGGGTCCTGACGTAAATCGGCGACCATTTTCGCCAGTGTGGCATCATTGACACCCAACGCATCCATTAGCCCTTGATACACCTGCATCAACCGCCCCAGCGTTACCAGGTCAGCGCTTTTCAATGCATTAATAGCGGCCTGACTGGTTGCACCCATCATCCGGTACAGTTGCTGCAATAACTGCGGTTGCTGCTGCCAACGCTTTTCCACATAGCGCAGCACCTCAGGGGTTTTCATCTTGTAACCGCAGTAGAAGAGTGACAGGGTGAGTCCATCCGGGCAGGGCAGTGTTTCGATTTTCAAAGGTGAAAGTGAAAAACACACCATCCCACCGCTGAGACTAGCCGCCAGGTCGGCGCCGGAGCCTCGCCCCTCCTGTACCGCATGAATAATAGCCAGGCCGCGGCGAAATTGTTCCAGCCGAGTCGACTCAACGCCAGCAAAATGTTCCAGCGCTACGACCATAGCCGCCGTCACAGCAGCCGAAGAACCCAGCCCGATAGTGGAAGAGAAGCCTGATTCGATAATCAAATCAAAGCCTGACGGCAACTGTGTACGATAGGCTGACACAGCCGCGAGTACAAAACTGAGCGCAGGCTGAGGTGTTAACTGATCAAGCTCAGACTGATACTGACACAGGCTGCTGTGTATATGCACCTGACGATCTGGACGCGGCCGTAAGGTCACCTCTATACGCGCATCCACAGCGCAGACCAGTGCCACTTCACCCTGTAATACGGCATGCTCACCCATCAGCATAGTACTGCCAGGCGCAGAGACTTTAAAGGCGGAAACTGACGGCACCCTGCGGCTCCTCTTCCAATGCACCCCAATACATCGGCTCTGGCAAGTTTAGCGCTGAGGGATCGATCTCTGGCAACCAGGCTAACACCAACCCGGCCGCCTCCCCACGAATACTGCCAGCCCCGGAAATTTTTGCCGCACCGCCCAGCCTTTCAATCTGTTGGATCAACGCTTGTACTGCCCGAGGAACTACGCCCAGAAGACATAACAATCGGTGGTTTTCGCGTACCAGAGCAGAACGCTGAGTAACTGTCGCTGCTTGCCATTGATGAGCTATAGCTGCAAACGCCTGCCAGATTTCCGAGTGACTAAACTGCTGCCTCACCCTGTCAACACACTCACCTGTGCTCGACAGCGGTGAGCCGGTGTAAATCCAGTACCAATCATCTCCCAATACCTGGGAGGCTAAAGGCGTCAGATTTTTACCCTGTACTTCAACACACCCCCCAAAGCTGACCGTTGCTGCATCAATATAGCTGCCTTTACCGTGTTGTAAACGCTCACAAAAATGCACCTGATGCATCAGGGCTTCGGCAGACAATACCTTAGGGGAAAACAAGCGAATGAGGCTGGCGATAAAAGCGGCTGAAGAACCCATGCCTGCGCCGATCGGCAAATCGGAACGCCAGGTCAGATCGCCACCGGGTAACTCTGTGCCCTGTAAGGCTTGAGCGACGCTATACACCAACAAATCAGCCGGGGTGGGCAAGATTGCATTAATGGCCAGGTGGCCCTGTTGCCAGGACGCATAGCGCAAAGCCAATAGTTCAGAGCGTTGCTGGAGTTGTACCTGGGTATAGCTGATTAGTTGACCGCTGAAAGGATCTTTCCAGCGCAACACACCGCTATCGTCTTCAAGCAGCAACGCACGGATGTGGCGTTTAACCGCCATCGCAGTGGCTGGCACGCCATGCACCACGGCATGCTCTCCTGTGAGAATAATCTTACCGGGTGCTGAGGCGGCACGCATTAGCAGGGAATATATTCACGCTTATGCTGCGTGATAGCAGCAAGCCGGAACTGCCCTTTGGTGGAGTGAGGCATTTCCACACTTTCACCCTGCTGTGGATCAGCATAATGATACAGCGACAGGTATTCGTCATAATCAACTTCCTGGCGCTGCGCCAGCATCACCTGATGCCGAGCAGTATGTAGATAGGCTTGATAACCGGGCTGGATCTGACCGGCAAAAAACTCGGCCACACAACCAGAACCATAACTGAAAAAGGCAATATTTTTGCCACTCAGATCGTCCTGAAGATTATCCAGCAAGGAACATAAACCGATATAGATAGAGGCGGTATAGCTGTTACCTATGGCCTGATTGTAACGGAGGGTATCGGCTATCTGCAGTTCAATCTCTTCTGGTGTTAATGCACAGTGGTTCAGCCTGGCCAGATGTTGATGGGCTTTCTGAGCCATGCGACTGAAGGGTAAGTGATAGCAAAAATAACTGAAGTCATTGAACTGCAGTGGACTGACCGCAGTAAAATTCTCCCAGGTTTTTTTCAATGCCCGCAGATAGATTTTGGTGGAATACTTGCCGTCGACCAAAGCGGTACTGCGGTAGTTGGGACGCCAGAAGTCCATCACATCATCGGTATAGTTGCCCACGTCTGCTGACACACTGAGGATACGCGGGTTCTGCGTAATCAACATAGCAACCGCTCCGCAGCCTTGCGTAGCTTCACCGGGTGTATTCAGATCGTAACGGGCAATATCTGAGGCAATAACCAGCACCTTGCTTTCTGGTCGTCGTGCAACCAAGGCACAGGCCATCTGCAAAGCGGCCGTAGCACTGTAACAAGCCTGTTTCAGCTCAACCACACGGCAGTTTGCCTGCATACCGAGTAAACGGTGCACATAAACGCCTGCCGATTTTGACTGATCTATAGCAGTTTCAGTAGCAAACAGCAGGGTGTCCACCGCGTCTGCTCCAACCCGCTCAATAATGGGCAGGGCGGCATTGGCAGCCATGGTGACAATATCCTCATCTGGCGCGGCCATGCCCATCTTTTCCTGACCGATACCGGCATAGTACTTCTCAGGATCAGTCTGCTGTTTCTCAGCCAACGTCCTTAAATCCAGAAAATAGCTGGACGTATAAAAACTGATTTCGTCTATACCTACTGACATAGTCGGCTTCGTTCCTTAACGCTCTTCGACAATAAGCGCTTTGTTCCTGAACAGTGCAGCAGTACTTGGGATACCGAGCAGAAACATCGCTGTAACAAATTCACGGCGCAATTTTTGAATAGCTGCGACGACGGCATCAGCCGATTCCATCGCTGGCTGTAACAGGGGCGCTGCCACCCCGCAAAGCGAGGCGCCGAGTATAACAGATTTCGCCATATCAATCCCATCTCTGATACCACCGCTGGCAATCAATGTTGCACTATCCAGAAAGGGCTCGGCCTGGCGCAGCGCCAGTGGTGTCGGCAATCCCCAGTCCTGAAACTTGAGACCAATATCGGCGTCCTGATCCAGGCGGCGATGATGCTCGATACGACTCCAGGAAGTTCCCCCGGAACCTGCCAGATCAAAAAAGCGAATCTTTTGCTCCAGTCCCGCCTGAATATCAGCCGGTGACAGGCCCGCCCCCACCTCTTTCAGAATAATGGGGACCTGCAGACACGACTGTAATTGACCAATCGACTCAGTCAGTCCGGTAAAATTAGTATCACCCTCTGGCTGAACCGCTTCCTGCAAAGGATTCAGATGCAGGAACAAGGCATCCGCTTGCAATACATCAATCGCTTGCTGTATCTGCGTGCGAGTCATACCGTAATTCAACTGTACGGCTCCAATATTCGCAATCAGTACTGTCGTGGGAGCATAGCGACGCAATGCAAAACTCTCACGCGCTTCGGGTGAACTGAACATCACCCGCTGCGAACCAACACCCATTGCCACCTGGCAACGTTCAGCCGCCTCTGCCAAATTTTGGTTAATACAGCGAACCAATTCATGATCACCTCCGGTCATAGAGGAGATCAGCAACGGAAAACTCAGGTTTTTGCCCAAAAAACGACAACTGGGATCGATCTGATTCAGAGACAGCTCAGGTAAGGCACGGTGCGTCAACCTTATACGGTCAAACCAGTTACCCTGGCGATCTGTCAGTGAATCCCGTTCTATCGCCCGGATATGTTCGATTTTACGGGTGTTAGTCTGGTCACTCATGGACGTTCCAACCGGATATGTGCTTCCATCAATTCACCCGGGTTGGTCTGCGCACTCAGCAAGGATAGTTCACCACAGAGTACAGTCGCGGCGCAAATAGCGGCTAAACGGCGTGCATTCTCACCCGGTACTCGATCTTCACGACAACCCAGTTTACGCAGATTCTCCTCAACAAAGTCTATGCCTTTGCCGTTACCGACACTGCCAACGATCAAATTCGGCAAAGTACAGGAAAAATACAATGCATCATCTCTGACCTCGGCATGCACCACACCCTGAGACCCTTCGATAATATTGGCAGCATCTTGCCCGGTGGCCAGATAAAAGCCTAGCAGCATGTTGGCATAGTGCGCATTGGCACTGCGCAACCCACCGGCTATCAAAGTTCCTATCAGATTTTTGCGCACATTCAACTCCACCACCTTTTCCGGGGTAGTATTGAGTTTACGCTCACACAAGTCTCTTGAGATGAGTATTTCGCTGACCACATATTTGCCCCGACCCAGAATACCATTCACGGCCGTGGCTTTTTTATCAGAACAATAATTAGCAGAAATCGATGAGTAACGTAGCTGCGGATAGTGATGCAGAATCCAGGGAATCAGTTTGTCAGCCGCATTAGTGACCATATTGTGACCTGAAGCATCACCGGTAGTGAATTCAAGCCGCAGGTAGATGAGATTACCGACTATCTGGCTGTGCATATCGATCAACTGGGCAAAACGACTGGTGGTGGCAACCACTTGATTCATTTCCGGCTTGCGCTGCAATATGGATTGCAACGCCTGATGCGCGACCATGGCATTATCAGCTTCCAGCAGTATTGAGCGAGTCATACGCTCATCTATCACTGTAGTGAGGATGCCGTCTGTCAGCACAGAGACGCGCGCGCCACGACCCACCGAATGCCACAACGGGGTTTCATAGGTTGCCAGCGGCACACTGATTTTTTCATCCAGAGTCTGGCCGGTGATTTTCAAAGGACCTACCCAACGCATAGGGATGGGGGCCTGTAGAATTTTATGAGACTTCATAGATTCCCGAACCAAAGAAACGCGGAATTTTAGCCACCTGCTTCAGGTTATGCAATCTCTGCCTCTCTGATCAGGTCACTGAAACGTTCACTTAAGCGCTGATAGCGCTGCTGCTGCTTGTTGCTTAGCGCGCCGTACTGCAGCTCTATGGCTATTTCGGCACAGCGCTTCAATACTGTCAACTGACTCATGTCCCGGCGTAGGGTTTCAATCCCTGTTTGTAGCAGATTCAGACCAACACCGGGATTGCCCGGATTGGTACACCAAGCCGATTCGAAGGCCTCAAAGGCCTCAGCCAGTGCTTTTTGACGAAACGACAGCATGCCTTTGAGGTTACTTCTACCCCACTCCACCGTCGACATCGAACGTGATACTTCTTGCTTTAACTCAGCCGCCTGAGTGGCAAAGCGGGTAGACTCCAGGCCATCGGCAAGCAGATCGGCCACACTCAACTGCGCTGCCAAGGGTATCTTGCGAAATTGTGCTAATGCATCGCCCGCGGCAAAATCAGCATTCTGGTGCTCACCATTCTGCCGATATATATCCGCGGCGATCAGGCGCGCCCTGAAGCGTATCTGTGGATCATCCATGCAGTCGTGCACCACTGACTCCAGCACTCGAATAGCTTCGGCAATAAACTCAGCTGTCCGATCCGGTTTGTCAGTAATCTGCTGCTGTATCACCCGTACCAGACCAAAATAGTATTCCGGGTTTTGCATCGCCGTATGACGGGCATGCTGCACCGCCTGACGAAAACCCTCAGCAGCCACATTGAGTTCTTCAGCGAAGCCTGCCCGATTTCCCAACTCACCCTGCAGCACAGACACTGAAGGCTGCAACATCACCGACTTACGCAACAAGGTCACACACTGGCTACGCTCACCTCTGAGCCAATGGATGCGTGCCATAACCAGGAAGGCCTCCTGACACACCTGCTGAGCATCAATTACCTGAGTCATTTCAAGCCGAGCACGCTGGTAATCAGCCATATCATAAGCTGTTAAGCCCAGCGCAACCCGAACCCAAGGTTTATCATGGGCCTGACGGATGCGTTCAAACACTGACAAGGCCTTTGTATATTGCTGCTGCTCCAGATAGATTAACCCTTTGATGCGAAAAATCAGCACACCCAAAGCCGGAAATTGCTTCTGCAACTTTTCACACTCTTCTAGAGCCAGATCCCATTTACGCTGATCACGAAAAGCCTCTACACGCGCGATACAGCGTTTGATACGCAACTGTTTTTCCAGTTGTGCTCTTAATTTAAGCTGATCATAGGGTTTGGCCAGATAGCCATCGGCAGAAAGTTCAGGGGATCCCATCAGCAGGCTGAGTTTTTGCGGATCGACCACGAGTAGAAAGCAGGTAGAATAGCTGGGGCGCCCGGCGGCCTTGAGTTCTTGAAGGACCTGCAAGCCGTTTTTCTCATCACGGCCGAGGTCATACACCAGCATACACAGATCAACCTGTATTTCTGTCAGCAGACTGGTCGCCATGTTGACCGAAGAGGCCACTTCAATGTTGCGAAAGCCCATAGTAGTCAAAATCTGTCTTAGCTGCTCCAGCTCTTCCAGATTTTTTTCCACAATAAGTACTGTCTGATCAGAGAAAAGTGCTGCCATGGCCCAGATTTCTTAATAACTATCTGAAAAGTAGCATGAAAATTGGCCTGATTGCCACTACCTGGCCATTTCTGCGAAGTAGTTGGGTAAAAACACGCTTCCGGTGAGAGTTTTCAGACAGGATTGCAGCAGACTAACGCGAGAAGTTGCCAACCGGGCAGCAACTAGATGCTGTCCGGTTGGCGTCTGATGCTGATAGCAGATCAGAATTTTCTGCCTTTGCTGGCAGCAATTCGCATACGCAAAGCATTCAGCTTGATAAAGCCTTCTGCATCTTTCTGATCATAAGAACCGGCATCATCTTCAAAAGTAGCGATACTTTCATCAAATAAACTGTCAGGTGAACGACGTCCGACAACGCTGACACTGCCTTTGTACAGTTTCACTCGTACATCACCGTTTACATGACGCTGGGAGTAATCGATCATCTGCTGCAGCATTTTACGCTCTTCTGACCACCAGAAGCCGTTATAAATAACCTTGGCATAGCGCGGCATCAGCTCATCTTTCAGATGCGCAGCTTCACGATCCAACGTCAGGGATTCAATGGCACGGTGCGCTTTAAGCATGATGGTACCGCCCGGTGTTTCATAACAGCCGCGCGACTTCATACCGACAAAACGGTTTTCAACAATATCCAGACGACCGATACCGTTGGCGCCACCTATTTTATTCAGCGTCTCCAGCACGGTTGCCGGGCTCATGCGCTCACCATCGATAGCGACAATATCGCCTTGCTCATAGGTAAGCTCAAGGTAAGTTGCCTGATCGGGCGCCGCTTCAGGATTGACGCTCCAGCGCCACATATCCTCTTCAGCTTCAGCCCAAGGATCTTCGAGAATGCCACCTTCATAGGAGATGTGCAGCAAGTTAGCATCCATGGAATAAGGTGATTTCTTTTTCTTGTTGCTGAAATCAACCGGAATATTGCGCTCTTCGCAATATTTCATCAGCGTTTCACGGGAGGTCAGATCCCATTCACGCCAAGGTGCAATCACTTTGACACCCGGCTTGAGAGCATAAGCACCCAGCTCGAAACGCACCTGATCGTTGCCCTTGCCAGTCGCACCATGGGAGATCGCATCTGCCCCGGTTTCGTTGGCAATTTCAATCAGCCGCTTGGCAATCAATGGACGCGCTATAGACGTGCCCAGCAGGTATTCGCCTTCATAAATAGTATTGGCTCGGAACATCGGGAAGACGAAATCACGTACAAACTCTTCGCGCAGATCTTCGATATAAATCTCTTTAACACCCAGCGCCTGGGCTTTGGTACGCGCTGGTTCAACCTCTTCGCCCTGACCCAGGTCAGCGGTAAACGTAACTACTTCGCACTGATAAGTATCTTGCAACCAGCGCACTATCACAGAGGTATCCAGACCACCGGAGTAAGCCAGAACAACCTTCTTGACGTCGGACATATTGATGCTCCCGATTTAACCAACTCCGGCTGTCTTGACCGGAGCCTGGCGACTAATAGATAAAACCCGATAATAACAGATTGCCGCAGGGCTTGCCTGCCAATCAGGACAGATGCGCTTTAAACGCTCAGTCTTTTTCGAGGCGAATGGTCACACGGCGGTTACGGGTACGGTTTTCAGGGGTGTCGTTGGCGACTACCGGATAACGGTCCCCGTGAAAGCGGGTAATAATAGCATCTTCACTGACACCGCGGGAGACAAGATAGCGCGTAACTTCTTCTGCCCGACGTTTGGACAGATCACGCAATAACAGCCGTCGACCATCATTGTCAGTATGCCCGTCAACAAAGATCTGCTGCACTGTATCATCGGTCAGCACATACTGAGCTATCAGATCCAGGCGCTCCCGAGTCGCATCCGATAATTGATGTTCTGCCGTAGGAAAGAGTACCGCGGTTCGGGCTATCTGACGATAATTAACCGGCAGCAACCCAGTCAAACAGCCCAGGTAGTCCTGATAAGCTGAATGAAAATTTACCGACATAATACCAACAGACACAGACTGAGACGCACCGTACCAGCGGTTGGTACTGAAGGTTGGCATCAGACCTTCATGCAGTGCAGCCATCATCTGCGTAGCCTGACTGCCCCGCACATGAATCTGCCCCTGACTGACTTCCATTTCGCCAATGGGCCTGGGAGTGTGACCTGGTGACCAAGGAGCCGCTTCAGCAACCAAGCGCGCCCTGCCAGAGAGTTGCTGAGTCTGTGCCGGCAGTAATACAAACTCCAGGCCTTCTCCAGCCTCCTGTTCAAACACGGCCTCGCCAAAAGACGGGATAGACTGCGATAGGCGACATGCAAAAGGAGAGGCTTCAATATCCCAGTGCACCGCATCAACAGGTGCCATAAACGTCACAGCCTGAAGGGCTTGATAAGGCAAACACGACAACAGAAAGAATAGCGCTCGGCCAGGCATACAACTCTCAACCTTATAAAAGACAGTAACGGAAACTCTCTGTATTATCGGCAGCATGTGCCAAGGCTTTACCTTGCATTTCACTCCACCCCTGCGACTGTTAGAATAATACACTATTAACATCACATAGATTAAGGATATTGCTTGACCCACTCAACTGACAAGACCCTTATGGCCGATCGCTTCAGAGGCTACCTCCCCGTCGTCGTCGATGTTGAAACGGCTGGATTTAATTGCCGCACTGATGCACTACTTGAAATTGCCGCTGTCACGCTGAGCATGGACGAGAACGGCTATCTGATGCCAGAGCGCACTTACAGCGCCAATGTCGTTCCGTTTGAGGGCGCTAATCTGGAGCAATCCGCGCTGGCATTCACAGGCATTGATCCATGGAATCCGGATCGTCAGGCGATCAGTGAGGCCCAAGCCCTGGAAAATATTTTCAAACCCATCCGTAAAGCCATTAAGGCACAGGGGTGTAAACGTGCCATTCTGGTGGGACATAACGCCACGTTTGATCATAACTTTGTTAGCTGCGCGACGGAACGTCAGGGTATCAAACGCAACCCTTTCCATCCTTTTTCAACCTTCGATACCGCCACACTGGCAGGGTTGGCCTGTGGTCAAACTGTATTAGCCAAAGCCTGTGAAGTGGCCGGTATAGATTTTGACAATCGCAGCGCCCATTCGGCTGTGTATGACACCGAAAAAACTGCCGAGCTGTTCTGTATGATTGTGAATCGCTGGAAAGATATGGGTGGGTGGGATCTAGTATTGCAAACCCGTTGATTCGGGGTTGCAAGGCAGCAACCGGACTGAAGTCCGGCTGCCGTTAAGAGAATCAAGCCTGTGGCTGTTCTTCTTCAGCGCCCGCTGCCGCAGCCGCTGCTTTAACCAGGGTTTCCAGCTCACCGGTAGCGCCCATTTCACAAATAATGTCACAGCCTCCTACCAACTCACCATTGATCCACAACTGTGGAAAGGTCGGCCAGTTAGCGTAGTTTGGCAGTTCAGCACGAATATCCGGATGCTCCAGAATATTCACAAATGCAAAACGCTCCCCACAGGCCATCAGCGCTTCAGTGGCACGGGATGAAAAGCCGCATTGCGGAAAACGCGGTGTACCTTTCATATAAAGCAGAATTGCATTGGATTCAATCTGCTCTTTAATCACATCGACAACACTCATTGAAGCACCTATTTCTGTATAACTGATCTTCGGTAACAGGCTGGCAAACAAAACCTTAGCCACACCTGCGTATTCAGGCATTATATCCGACAAAAAAAGTCAGGTAAAATTCACACCTCTGACTACAAATATACGGGCTCTACCTGATTTTTCAATCTGTTTTATGCAGATAATACCCACCCACCCTCAAAGTAAATTGCTAAAACCCGAGGATAGGCCTAGAATAGCTCTTTTTTTGGCAGCTCTGGCTGCCTTTTTGCGTTGTAGGGAGAGAAGCTGAATGGCCATACAACCACTGATGAATACCTATAATCGTCTGTCCGTTGCCTTTGACTATGGTCAGGGTGCATGGATCTATGACACAGATGGACACAAGTACCTGGATGCACTTAGCGGCATTGCCGTTACCGGGCTTGGGCATGCGCACCCTGCTGTCACCGAGGCTATCTGCAAACAGGCCGGCAAGCTGATTCACTGCTCTAATCTCTACACCATACCGCTGCAACAGCAGCTGGCTGAAAAACTCACGCAGGTATCCGGTATGGATAATGTGTTTTTCGGCAACTCGGGTGCAGAAGCTAATGAAGCGGCGATCAAGATTGCCCGTCGTTACGGTCACAGTCGCCAGATCGATAAACCCGCTATCATTGTGATGGAAAACTCCTTCCATGGACGTACACTGGCGACACTGAGTGCTACCGGCAATCGCGCCACCCAGGCAGGCTTTGAGCCTCTGGTCAGTGGTTTTATCCGCGCCCCTTTCAATAATCTGGAGGCGGTCAAGCAGATTCTGCGCAGCAATAATGATGTTGTCGCTATCATGGTAGAACCCATCCAGGGAGAAGGCGGCATTCAGGTACCGGACAATAGTTATCTGGAAAACCTGAGAGCCATCTGTGATGAACACGAACTGCTGCTGATCCTGGATGAAGTGCAAACAGGTAACGGCCGTACTGGCCGTTACTTTGCCTACCAGCACACCAGCATCATGCCCGACGTTGTCACCACGGCCAAAGGCCTGGGTAATGGCTTCCCTATTGGCGCCTGTCTGGCTCGTGGTAAAGCCGCTGAAGTTTTCGGCCCAGGCACGCACGGTACCACCTATGGCGGCAACCCGCTGGCCTGTGCGGCAGCACTGGCGGTTATCAATACCATTGAACAGGACAATCTGTGCCAGCACGCTGCATCACTGGGGCAGTATATTCTCGACAGCTTCCATATTCAGTTGGCTGACAAACCCTATATCAAGGAAATTCGCGGTAAAGGGTTGATGATCGGTATAGAACTGAAGGATGCTGGCACAGAGCTGGCGGTACTGGCCAAAGTCAAAGGTGTGTTACTGAACATTACCGGCGGCGGACGCGTGGTTCGATTGCTGCCACCGCTGATCATGAATCAGACTGAAGCTGATTTACTGGTCAATACGGTTTCCAGTCTGATTCGCATCTACGCTGGCGACGACACCACCGACTAAACTATCCAATAAAAACTGACTCAGGGATTGGCAGCCTGACTGCCGTGAATGACATTATGAGCACCAGACATTTTCTGACACTGCTGGATCTAACACCGACTGAACTGAAACAGCTGATCAATCGCGCTATAGAACTGAAGCAATTGCGTAATAACGGCACGCTCTACCAGCCGCTGAAAAACCGTGTTATGGCGATGATTTTTGAGAAAGCCTCAACCCGTACTCGTGTCTCCTTCGAAGCGGGTATGGCACAGTTCGGTGGGCATGCGATGTTTCTGTCATCACGGGACACCCAGCTCGGACGTGGGGAGCCGGTGGCAGACAGTGCCAAAGTGATCTCCTCCATGGTGGACATTGTCATGATCCGTACCTTCAGTCATGACCTGATCACAGAGTTTGCCGCTAATTCTTCCGTGCCGGTCATCAATGCGCTGACTGATGACTTCCACCCCTGCCAGTTGCTCGCCGATATGCAGACGTTTCAGGAACTGCGCGGTGATATACAGGGAAAAACTGTCGCCTGGATAGGAGATGGCAATAATATGTGTCATTCCTATATCAATGCCGCACGTCAGTTTGACTTCAAGTTGAATATCGCCTGCCCAGAAGGTTTTGAGCCAAACGCTGAACTGGTTAGCCGGAATAGTGACCGAGTGACCGTAATGGAGGCACCTGAAGCCGCGGTCGAAGATACACACCTGGTGGTCACTGATGTTTGGGCGTCCATGGGTCAAGAAGATGAACAGCGCCAGCGCATGCGAGAATTCCGCGGCTATCAGGTGAATCCGGAACTAATGGATTTGGCTGCTCAAGATGCACTATTCATGCACTGCCTGCCAGCACATCGTGGTGAGGAAGTCAGCGAATCAATGATGGATGATCCGCGCTGTGTTGCCTTCCACGAAGCGGAAAACCGCCTGCATGCACAAAAAGCACTGATCGAGTTTTTGTTACGCGATTTAATCAGTTGATATCAAGCACTCGGAACCCTCTCGGTTTTCGGGTGCTAATGTCGTTCATCGGGACCATTGCACAAAAACTCTTCCAGACGATCAGCCGACAAGGGTCGGGAAAAGTAATACCCCTGCCCATAGTCGCACTGCGCGGCTTTGAGTAATATTTTTTGCTGCTGAGTTTCAATCCCTTCGGCCACCACCTGAATACCAAGTTTATGCGCCATGACAATCATGGCTTCACACAGAGCCAGATCATTCGAATCCGGTTGAAGGTTCCGAACAAAAGAACGATCTATTTTTAAAAAATCGATGTCCATTCGCTTAAGATAAGCAAGCGACGAATAGCCTGTACCGAAGTCATCAAGGGCAACCTCCATACCGGCATCACGAATCAACAGCAGGCAGTTTTCGATATCAGCTGAATTCTCCATCAGCATACCTTCAGTGATTTCCAATGAAATGGTTTTGGAACTCAGGCAACGCTCACGCAGATAATCAATCCAACTGGAAATCCGATGCGTATCGTCACGGTATTGTACCGGAGATGTATTAATACTGATTTGAAAAGGACGCTGCAGCAGCGTTTGCCAGGCTTCAGACTTACTCACAGCTTCACGAAATACCCAATCACCTATTTCGGAAATGAGGCCGGTTTCTTCAGCGACAGGAATAAACTCAGCCGGACTCACCAATCCCAGTTGCGGATGCTGCCAGCGAATCAAGGCCTCAACCTTCGATAAGCTATCATCAACCAAACTTATAATCGGCTGATATTCCAGAAAGAGTTGATTAGCCGACAACGCATTACGCAAATCCTTAGACAGCTGCATGCGCCGTTGCGCAGTCAGTTGCATGGTTTCAGTGAAGAACTGGTATCGCCCCCGACCTGTCACTTTGGCACTGAACATGGCCTGATCAGCATTTTTTAACAACACCCAAGGATCCTTGCCATCTTCCGGACAGAAGGTAACTCCAAAGCTGACCGAGGTAAAAATATCTTCACCTCCCAGTTCAAAAGGCTGTTCAAACGCTCTGCGCACTTTCATGACCAGTTGCTCAACACTGACCTGATCAGTCAGACCAGTCAACAACAGGGCAAACTGATCGCCACTGAAACGGGCCACCATATCGGTCGTACGCACCTGGGTTGCCAGACGCTCAGCTACCAGAATAAGCAGATCATCTCCCAGCTTGTGACCGAGGGTGTCATTAATCTCTTTGAACCCATCCAGGTCCATAAAAATCAATGCCAACCCCTGACCGGTACGACTCACACGATTGATTTCCTGCTCCAACCGCAAGGTCAATAACTGCCGGTTTGGCAGATCAGTCAAAGAATCATAATTGGCTTGGCGCCAGATCAGTTCTTCACTCTGCTTCTGCCGGGTGATATCAGAAAAAATCGCAATGCGGCGGAATACTTTCCCCTGGCTGGTATACGCGCTATGAATCGACAACCATTTGGGATATACCTCGCCATTTTTTCGTCGATCCAGGATTTCTCCTTCCCAATTTCCCTGAGTATTAAGGCTCTGCCACATAGACTCATAGAAAGCAGCATCATGATAACCTGAGCTCAGCAGAGAGGGACGACCACCGATTACTTCTTCGGCCTCATAGCCGGTGACTTGGGTAAAAGCAGGGTTAACGCTGAGTATCACCCCTCTGGGATCGGTAATCATGATGGCTTCGCGTGCGTATTCTCTAACCAGCTCCGCCAACTGCAGGGTTTCGGTGATTTCACGAGCCTCAGCTCGATAAAAAATATAACCGCGAATACGCAGCAACTGGCCCTGTGCATCCCATTCGGGCATGCTGAAATCCTGTACTCTGCAATAACAACCAGAACGACACATGAGCCGATAGTTCTGCTCAAAGCAACTGGTTTTGTGCGCCAGATAACGCGCCACCTCAGCCTCGACCCGCGGCAGATCATCAGGATGAATCAGGTCGGCATAAAGCTGTTGTTTTTGAATCAGCTCAGTCGCTTCATAGCCCAATACGGCTTGCACATTATCGGAGACATACTCCACTGGCCAGCCCGGCTGTGAAGACCAGACAAACAGTGCAACCGGCCCACCCGAAAACAGCTCAAAGATTTTGTCCTGGTACTCTTGCGCAACGACTGAAGTATCCACATTTCACCGATTGGTTATTATATTTCCATACAAAAAATACAAGAAAATACTGACACAGGTCAACTTAAATAACAGATATATAAGTTAAGCATTTCATAACAATATATTTTTTAAACTAGAGTTAACTAATTTAGCAACTAATATATTACATTACTGACAGAACCATGCTCGCATCCAACGTTTAAATTGATCCTCCGCTAGAGCTTGCGGCATTCAGCCGCTATACTCAGTGGCAAGTATTTACTGATAAGCAAGCACAGGCTTGATCGCAACATCCACTGCATGGCGGATTTGCGTAACCGTTAATTCCCCTGCATGGAGTTGGGCATGGTTGAAATTCGTCATCTGAAAACCCTGACAGCGCTACGCGATGCTGGCAGTCTGGTGGAAGCAGCCGAACGAGTACATCTGACACAATCCGCCCTGTCGCATCAGATCAAAGACCTGGAAGAACGACTCAACTGCTCTTTGTTTATACGGAAAACCAAACCTATCTCCTTTACCGCCGCAGGCAAGCGCCTATTGGTACTCGCCGATGAACTCCTGCCGATGATCCGTAATGCCGAGCGTGACATTGCCCGACTGGCCGGTGGAGAAGTGGGCCGGCTGAATATCTGCATTGAGTGCCATAGCTGTTTCGACTGGTTGATGCCAACCATCGACCACTTTCGTCAGAACTGGCCAGAAGTGGAAATGGACCTGAGCACCGGTTTCAGTTTCCAGCCCTTGCCTGCGCTCAGTCGCGGCGATCTCGATCTGGTCATCACCTCAGATCCGGAACCCCGCAATGGTATTACCTATCTGCCCTTATTCAGCTACGAATCTGTATTGGTCATCAGCAAGCAACACCCGCTGATCCGCAAAAAGCAGATCCAACCCAGTGATCTCTGTAGTGAAACACTGATCACCTATCCGATAGATCATGCGCGCCTGGATATTTTCAGCCGCTTTCTCGACCCGGCCGGTAAAGAGCCAGCGCAAACCCGTACGGCCGAGCTGACCGTAATGATTATGCAACTGGTTGCCAGTGGCCGCGGTGTGTCGGCCTTACCCAACTGGGCGATTCATGAATACCTGGAAAATGACTATATTGCGGCCCGCCCACTAGGTGAAAAAGGTTTGTGGTGTACCCTCTATGCCGCCATTCGCAGCGAACAGGCCGACGCCGAGTTTATGCTGGATTTCCTGGATACCGCTCGCGATATCACCTTTCGTAACCTGAGCGGAATTAAAACCGCCTGACGCTTGTTTCTCTGTGTCAAAACCTTAAACTCTTGGGTTTACGTTTTGACCACACAGAAGAGACACTATGGAAAACTGGACCCTCGACAGCTGGAGAAGCAAACCCATCGTTCAACAGCCTGTTTATCCTGATCAGGATGAACTGACGGCGGCTGAGCAGCTACTCGGTAAATTTCCACCCTTGGTATTTGCAGGTGAAATTCGCTCACTGACACGTTCACTGGCAAAAGTTTCCGCTGGCGAAGCCTTTTTGCTGCAAGGGGGCGACTGCGCCGAGAGCTTTAGCGAGTTCAGTGCCAACAAGATTCGCAATACCTTTCAGGTGTTATTGCAGATGGCGGTGGTCATGACCTTTGCCGGCAGTAGTCCGGTGGTCAAAATTGGTCGAATCGCAGGTCAGTTTGCCAAGCCTCGTTCAACCGGCACTGAAATTTTAAATGGCATAGAGCTACCCAGTTACCGTGGTGACATTATCAATGATATCGCCTTCAATGCCGAAGCGCGCCAGCCTGATCCCAAACGCCTGATAGCGGCTTACCATCAATCGGCGTCAACGCTGAACCTGCTGCGCGCCTTTGCCAGTGGCGGATTTGCTGATCTGCATCAGGTACACCGCTGGAACCGTGGTTTTATCGACAAGAGTCCACAGGGCGAGAAATATCAGCACTTGGCCGACCAGATCACCCAAACCCTGGCTTTTATGGATGCCTGCGGTATAAATTCACAGAACACACCGCAGCTGCATGAGACCTCGCTCTATACCTCGCATGAAGCGCTGCTGCTGAACTACGAACAAGCCCTGACCCGTCAGGATAGTTTGACCGGAGACTGGTATGACTGCTCCGCACATATGCTCTGGATAGGGGATCGCACCCGTCAACCGGATCATGCGCATGTCGAATTCCTGCGTGGTGTACATAACCCCATCGGTATCAAGATTGGTCCCAGCACCCAGTGTAATGACCTGCTGAAACTGCTGGATCAACTGAACCCAGGCCGCACGCCAGGCCGTATCACCCTGATTGCACGCATGGGCGCCGAGAAGATTACCGAACTTCTACCACCGATAGTGCGTGAGATCAAAGCCTCCGGACACCCGGTGGTGTGGAGTTCAGATCCGATGCACGGCAATATCATGAAGGCCTCAAGCGGTTACAAAACCCGCAGTGTTGATGCCATTTTGAAAGAGATGAAAGGCTTCTTTGAAGTCCACCGCGCCGAGGGGACTCATGCCGGTGGTGTGCACTTTGAGATGACCGGTGATAACGTCACCGAGTGTATCGGTGGCGCTTTCCAGATTACCGAAGAAGGTCTGGCCGATCGTTATCATACCCATTGTGATCCACGCCTGAATGCCGACCAATCCTTGGAACTGGCTTTTCTGATTGCAGATACACTCAAGTCGGCACGAGGTTAAGATGGAAAAACTGCTGACACAGTTGCTGCAACATGATGATAACCGTCTGCGCATTTTTGATATGGGTCGTCGCATCAGCAAACTGTCGATCGACACCTTTACCCAGGTCGAGCAGAACCGCATCCCCTACCCACTGCCTTTTTTACACCATGCCTGGGTAGGTCTGCTGTTATGGAATCCATCGGCTAAGGATCAGAACCTGATCTGGTTTCTTAAACTCCCACTGGACGAGCAAGGCTATCTGATTCAAGCGGCGCGTGACGATATTGTCAATCGCCTGCTGCAGAATGCCATCGACCCACAGGCTGAACAGGATGCGTTGAAAGACAATCCTTTTGCCTTCACCCCCGATCAGGAAAAAATGGCCAGTTTTCATGCGCTGGCCAGCTGTACTCTGAAAACCCCCGCCTCGCGTTACTACGAAGATGTGCAGCAATACCTTGCCGGCCAATTGGAGAGCGACTATTGGAGTAATCTGGGATTACAGGGGCTAGCGGACTTTGTGATGCGCCTGGATCAGGGAGACAATGCACTCCATCTGCGCAAGCGTTTAACACAACTGCCGGAGCCCTTGCTGCTGATGCTGGCTCGTTTGCTGGAACATGCCCAGCCAAATGCAGCCCTTCAGCAGCAACTGGCGGATCTTCTGCTGCAGTTGTTACAACAATCCGACACCCCGCCGGAATTGATTGCGGCACTCATTCGCAGCCTTTGCGGAGGCCGTGACAAGATACGTGATCAGGCCATGGATGCGGTGTTAGCCAGCCCCTATTCGTTGGAAGCTGAAGTGATCGTAGCACTGGCAACTCGCTGCCATAAGTGTCTTGAAGAACCGCAGCGCCTGCAGCTGTTTCTGGAACAACTGGCCGCCGGTAAAGCGGGTCAACTGGGCTTCAACCGCATCCTCAGTGACCTGATGTTTCTTGCTGACCTGCGCCCTCGCATCCTGGAAGCTTTTCGCGATCCCAAGCGCAGCGACACACTCAGCCGAGCCATCGGAGAGATGCTCGGTTCAGGGTTTTCCACCACTGGTCACACCCATTGAGGTATCGACTGGCAACAGCAGGCTCAGGCCCATGGCCTCAACCTGCTGTTGCGCATCTGCGCGTAAACGCTCTCTGATCCGTGTACCCAGAGGTTTGGTCATGTAATACAACAGGCTTTCCGGGAGTTGATGTTCAGTCGCGAAGGCCTGAATAAAACGCGCAGTGGTATTGTCCTGCTGATCACTAATCGCTTTGGGAATGGGCTGTTCCAGCGTCTCACCCCGACGGACCCGCTGACAGAACAGATCATAGGCATAACCAAATTCTGGCAATACCTGTCCCTGCTCCTCAGCACGCAAACGGAACCAGCCAGTTTCCTTTCCAGCCAGATAGACCGCCACATGGCTCCAGCTATGCGCCAACGGATCAGCCGCATACTGGCAGGCTTCCTGATAAGCGGCATAGGGGGCAGGCAAACCAAAATCACCATTGATGCTACGCAGAATGGCCAGAAACTCCGATACCGTTGGCATCCAGGCCAGGGTTTCTTTGCAACGATTGACGGCGGCAACCAGATCCGTTTCTGCATAACCACGCAAACTCAAGGCCCACTCCCGCTTGGCCAAACGGATTTCATTTTGGGTTTCAAAACAGCTTTTGAACTTGTGGCCATAGATCGCCATAAAGCGGGCGAAAATCATATTCACATGGGCTTTGGTTTCAAGCGGTATATCGGCAATACGGCTTTCATCGGCCGCATAGTCGTCACCAATCGGTGTCCTTGATGTCCATGATGGCCGCGGTAACCCGTTTTCGGTTTTCGCGAGTATCTCTTCGGGTGTTTTCATTCAATTGACCTGACGGTTGCTGTTCATTTGCTCTGGGTGCGGCATCACGGGATTGCTTCTTAACCCACTCTCGCTTGACCCAACCAAGAAATTTTTGATCCCAGTTGGTTTCCTTGCGATCTTTATCCAGCCAGTAAAGCACAAACTCATCCAGACACTGAGACGAAAAAGCCTCAGGTATTCCCTGACGCGACAGCATGTCATGAAAAGCAGGCCCAGGGGCCCAGCCCATGGTCATCGGGATCAAGCGCTGATTACGCTCTTCATGCCAATCAAAGATCTGCTCCAGCTCATCCTTATGACGGCGCCAGCCGGAGGTACCACCAAATACCGGCGCTGGCCCACGCTGGCGACCCTTAGCTGCTGCAGGAGCCGAGGCCGGTGGTGGAGTATCGTAAACCGGCAAGGAACGAGCGACAGGTGCAGGCGATGAAGCCTGCTCAGACGGAGGAGCTGGCTGGTTTGACTGAATTGGCTGCTCTGCAACTCGCTGGCGTTGTATTTTCAGCGTGCCCCCCTGACCACGCTCAACGTGTAGCAATGCCTGATCCTCCAGGCTATCCAGGGTCAGGTAAAAGTGTGCTTCGCTCCAGAAAGGCGTCAAGACTTGCCAGTGGCCGGGAGGTAACAACAATCCATCATCGCCCGGAGACCGGGCTCCTACAACACCTGGTTCGCCCGGGGACCGGGATTCTACATGATGGGCATTACTGTTGTGGGAGCTCGCTCCGCGAGCGATGGTTTTATCGCCCGGGGACCGGGCTCCTACGCTGAGACAATGAAATTGTTCATTGAGCAGGCTTAACAAAATAGCCTCATCTGTGCCATAACGCTCAGCTATAGACGGATAAAACAGCACCGGTTTTTCAGGAAACAACTTACTCATAAACGCTCAACTACTCAGTCCTGCTTAGCCATCATTGGCAAAATCTTCCACGGCACGCAACACATCAGCACGTGAAATCATGCCGATCAACTTACCGGCTCTGACAACCGGCAGACAACGACGGCCTTTATCGATAAAGGTTCTGGAGACGGAAATGATATCCGCATCATGCTTGATAGTATCGACATCACGTGACATATAGTCTTCCACCTTACCGCCGCTACCCATCTCTTCTTCGTGGTATGTCTGGCTGAGAATGGCACGCAAACCATCCACTTCTGAAAGCAGCCCTACAAGATCCCCGTCAGCATTGGCTACCGGAGCGGCTGACAGTTTGTATTCACGCAGAACCATCAAGGCACGAAAAAGGTCCATTTCTGGTAAGAAGGTGACCAGCTTACCTGCCATATAATCCTGAGCTTTAACAGATCTTAGCATTGTCATTATCCTCTGTTGACCGATCCTTCAGGACAAATCTATATTTTATCCCGCTTGTTTATAAGTGTAGCGTATTTTTTACTGAGCCCAGCTCTCTATTGGCCCGATCAGGCAAACACGATAGTTTTATTACCATGCACCAGCACCCGGTCTTCAAGATGCCAGCGCAACCCTCTCGCTAATACTGATTTTTCTACATCACGTCCCAGCCGAACCATTTCTTCGGGATGATCACGGTGGCTGATCCGAGTCACATCCTGATCGATGATCGGTCCGGCATCAAGATCCTCAGTCACATAATGACAAGTAGCTCCGATCAATTTGACCCCACGTTCATGCGCCTGATGGTAAGGGCGTGCACCGGCAAATGATGGCAGAAAGCTGTGATGGATATTGATGATACGGTGTGGGAAATGGGCACACATACCCGCGGGCAAGATCTGCATATAGCGTGCAAGAACCACGGCATCGGCATCGTGCTCCAGAATCAGTTTTTCCACCTGATCAAAGTGCGCCTGTTTATTGTCAGGATCGACCGGCACATGGTAGTAAGGAATCCCGTGCCACTCAACCATGCTGCGCAGCTTGTCATGATTGGAAATCACACAGGGTATTTCGCAGAAAAGCTCATCACTATGGTAACGATACAGCAGGTCGGCAAGACAATGTGACTCACGACTCGCCATCAACACGATCCGCTTGGGTCGATTGGAATCCTGTATTTCCCAGTCCATGCCGAAGGAATTAGCGATGGGGGTAAAGGCTTCTTTTAGCGCCTCCAGGCTAAAGGGCAAGGTGGCTGCGCTGATTTCCACGCGCATAAAAAAACACCCGGAAACTGGGTCTGAGTGCTGGTTAGCATCGGCAATGGAGCCACCGTGGCTGGAAATAAAATTACTGACCATTGAGACAATGCCCACCCGATCAGGGCAAGAGAGTACCAATCGAAAACGGCGTTCCATGATTTAAAAATTCCCGCAAGTTAAACACGCGCATATCTTAGCAGGAACAACTGCGACAGCGAACCGTCCGTTGCGGACAAGATCATTTTTCACGCTGATAAAGCAGTTCAGTTTCGATAGCGCTCAGAAAATCACCCTGTTGCAAACCGCCAATTTTGTGGGTGTACCAAACCACTTCAACTTTTCCCCAGCTTGTGAGTAAATCCGGATGGTGACCGATGGACTCAGCAAACGCCCCCATGCGATTGGTAAATGCCAACGCGCTGGCAAAATCGACAAAGCTGAATTCACGCTTCAGCTTCAGTGCGTCCGCATCCTTGACCAGAACCCAATCCGGAATGACCCTCATCTCCGCCTGCGCCTGTTCAGCACTGAGCTTAGGCGCATCACTTCTACAAAAGTTACACTGTTGATCTTTCACTATACTCTCCTCAATATTGGCCTCATGATACGGGCCTCATTGCCAACCTATGTGAGGTCGGCTTTACTTCAGGGTAAACTCGGTATCTACTTTCATTTAACCGGCATTCTTTCCTGTATTGGTGCCATTTGGGTAAAGGATAGTTCCTCAATATGAATTTTGTACCTGAACGCATGGCACCCTTGCGAGCCCGTCGCATGGGGATAGACACACACCATGAGCCAACTCTCTACTTGCGTGCGGAAAGTCCGGTGTGCCGCTCTGAAGGCTTTGAAAGCCTGTCGCGCATTCTAGCAACCAGTCATGCTGATAAATGCATCATTGCCTCGTTGAATATCATCACCAGTGATCTGATCAGTGATGATGAAGTGGGCTTCTCCGAGGTCGCCTGGCGCCGTTTCAAGGTAGAACCGGGAGCCCCGGTGTGGCTGTCTCATCCACGCCCGGTACATTCTCTTTCACATGTACGCGCCAAGGTCTATGGCCACCGACTCAGCGATGCGCAATTCAGTGACATTATCACTGATATCGTTGACGGTCAGTATGCTGAAGTACATTTGGCCGCATTTATAACCGCCTGCGGTGATGACAAGCTGGACGATGATGAAATCACCTCACTCACGCGTGCCATGGTGGATTCTGGTAGCCGCATCGACTGGAAATTGCCGGTGGTGCTGGATAAACACTGCGTAGGCGGACTACCAGGAAACCGCACCACGCCGATTGTAATTTCTATACTGACTGCCTGTGGGGTCACTATTCCTAAAACCTCATCACGTGCTATCACCTCGCCCGCAGGTACAGCAGATACTATGGAGACACTGACCAACGTCAGCTTGTCCCTAGATCAGATGCGAGATGTTGTCAGGCGCGTGGGAGGCTGTCTGGCCTGGGGAGGATCAGTACGTCTGAGTCCGGCCGATGACTTATTGATACAAGTCGAACGCGCCCTCGATATCGATAGTGAGGGGCAGTTAATTGCGTCGGTACTATCGAAGAAAATTGCTGCAGGTGCCACACATGTACTGATCGACATACCGGTCGGACCGACGGCTAAAGTGCGCAGCCAGGAAGCGGCTGACAAGCTCGCAGCCAGCTTTAAAACAGTTGCCGCCAATCTTGGCCTGAATATCCGAGTATTGTTTACCGATGGTTCACAACCTGTCGGTCAGGGTATAGGACCTGCACTGGAAGCCAGGGATATTCTTGCCGTACTGCAAAACCTGGCTGATTCGCCGACTGATCTACGTGACAGAGCGGTATTGATTGCCGGTGCCATGCTGGAGATGGTCAAAGACCTGGCACCAGGAGAAGGGATCGATCTGGCGATGAAAACACTGATTTCAGGGGCCGCCTGGAACAAATTTATGGCCATCTGTGCCGCTCAGGGTGGTATGAAGTCTCCCCCCATCGCCCCTTATCGCTTTGCCCTGATTGCCAAACAAAGTGGCATAGTGACCAACATAGATAACCGCCAACTGTCCAAGGTGGCCAAACTTGCCGGCGCCCCGGCTGATCCGGCCGCAGGCGTTGATATGCATGTACA
The DNA here is from genome assembly GCF_048264025.1 of Nitrincola sp. NCBI lineage: Bacteria > Pseudomonadati > Pseudomonadota > Gammaproteobacteria > Oceanospirillales > Oceanospirillaceae > Nitrincola > Nitrincola sp. The sequence goes on along the minus strand of NZ_JBLXDN010000002.1, from coordinate 229,989 downwards.
TTTAGGCCAATCGGTAGCGGCCGGAACAGCCTTACTGACCATTCACGCTGAAAGCGTTGGAGAACTGAATTACGCGGTGGATTATCTCGGTGAACATACCGAAATAATCTGTTTAGCCGCCGAACGCAGAGACAAGGAAAAGCACTGATGACAACACTCTTTTATAACCTCGAATCAGATGCTGCCCTGGCAGCACAAATTTGCACAGCACTGCCTGCCGAAGCTGGCACACTGGAAATACGCCACTTTCCGGATGGCGAGAGTTATGTACGCATACATGATAGCTGCCAGAACCGCCCCTGCGTGGTTTTCTGCAATCTGTTTCATCCTGATAACAAGTTGTTGCGCTTGTTATTTTTGGCTGACACACTGCATGAACTGGGAGCCAGCCAGGTAATACTAGTAACCCCTTATCTGGCGTATATGCGCCAGGATAAACGCTTTCATGACGGCGAGTGCGTCAGCTCTGTACCCTTTGCCCGTTTGCTCTCCCAGGCATTTGACGGACTAATCACTATAGATCCACACCTGCACCGCTATGCCAGCCTCTCGGAAATCTACACGATACCAACAACTGTCGTGTCAGCGGCTCCGTTGATTGCCAAATGGATCCAACAGCATATTGCCAATCCAGTACTGATCGGGCCAGACAGTGAAAGTGAACAGTGGGTCTCCCATGTGGCTAAGCTGGCCAGTGCTCCCTTTCAAATTTTAGAGAAACAACGCTTTGGCGATTATCAGGTATCCGTTTCTCTACCGGAACTAGCCCCCTACCACGACCACCAACCAGTACTGGTAGATGATATTATTTCCAGTGGCCGGACCATGCTGGAAACTATTGCTCACCTCGATCAGGCTGGCCTGCCACGCACGACAGCGATAGGCGTGCATGGTATTTTTGCTGGTAGCGCCTATGCGCAATTGAGTGAAAAAGCACGCGTGGTAACCACTGACTGCATTCCGCACATCAGTAATCAGATTGAGACCAGTACCGCTCTGGCAGCCGCGATTCGCTTATTACAAACAGGCCATTCGGCAGCGTAAACCTATTCAGGATCAGCTATGACAACTCCGACTATTGATTTACTCAAACAACATCGCTCTATTCGCAAATTCACCCAACAAACGCTTTCACCAGACTGGATCAATGCCATTATCGAAGCCGGTCAAGCGGCAGCCACTTCTAGCTTTATTCAAGCCTGCACAGTGATTCAGATTACCGATAAGCACAAGCGCGAACAACTGGCTGAATATGCCGGGAATCAGGCTTATGTCGCCACGGCTCCGGTATTCCTGGTGTTCTGTGCCGATATGCAGCGGCACAAGCTGGTATGTGATATGCACCAGGCCGAGATGCTCAGTGGCTTTACCGAGCAGTTCATTACCGCCACTGTAGACTGTGGTCTGTTTGCCCAGAACTGTGCCATAGCAGCAGAGTCCCTGGGACTTGGCGTCGTCTATATTGGTGGTATTCGTAATCAGATAGCGCGGGTGTCCGAGCTACTGGCGCTGCCTGAGCTGGTCTATCCGGTGTTCGGCATGTGTATCGGCCACCCCGATCAGGATCCAGAAATAAAACCCCGCCTCCCCCTGTCTGTAGTATTAAAGCAGGATAGTTATGATGACAGTAACGATGCTGACAGCATCCGCGAGTATGATTTGGCGGTCAGAGACTACTATCGCAGCCGCACAGGTGGCACCAAAGAGATGAGCTGGAGTGAACAAATTTCCGGTATGCTAGTGAAAGAAGCGCGTCCGCACATGCTGGATTTTCTGCACAGCAAAGGCTTTCTAAAACGCTAAAACTTCGGGTTCACGGCACCTGCATGCAGCCGTGAACCCGCTCGATCAAAGCGCCTGCATCCACGCCTTCATCCATGCCACAGCCACCCCTTCCGGATCGGCTGTTTCACAGGCATCAATATACAGTACCTCGCCGATACGTTGCGCCTGAAGCTCTTGCAGCAACTCATCGCACTGCCGCCCGGCATCGGCAAAGGTATCATAGGAGCTATCACCCAGTGCAATGACGCCATAACGACGCTCTGGCATCAGCGGAAACTGTTCACGCAACTCACTTACCAGTGAATAAATATTGTCAGGCAACTCTCCCTGACCGGTTGTGGAGGTACAGATAATCAGCACAGCCTCAGGTTGCGCCAACAAGTCATCCAGCGTTGCGTTCGAATATATCTCGGCTTCATGGTCAGCACTGCGCAGCAGCTCGGCACATTCTTCGGCAACTGATGTACTGTTACCATACACAGACCCTACTGCGAAGATCACACTCGCCATACTTCTCCCCTTTATCCTTTATTAAAACTTACTGATTTACAGGCATGATAATCGATAGTATCGCTACTTAACACGGTGAAGATTCAGGGCTTTTGCGCTATTCTATTAGTCAGGTTACCTGCTTGTCGGAGATAGAGACCATGTTAGACGATTATTTCAGTGCCCTGCTGATAAAACTGGAACGTAAAGCCACCCAGCGCGCGGGGCAGCAAACAGTCACCCTGCCAATACATCAGGAAGACCTTTTCAGGCTACAAGCGCTTTGTGAGGTATATGCGGTGTCGATGGAAGAGCTTGGACCCGCTCTATTTCAAACCTTGCTGCAGGAAATTGAAGCACGCATGCCCTATCGACCAGGGCCGCGAGTCATCCGCGAAGAGGATGGTGATCCTGTCTATGAAGATATTGGTCCGACACCACGTTACCTTGAGATCATCAGGCGACTGGAAAAAACCTCGGATAATTCGCAATAAAGAGGATTATATGACGCTATAAAACAAGACGGCGGACCCTTGGGATCCGCCGTCAGAAGGTACTATCTTAGTCTGAAATCAGACGATAGATACGTTCTCAGCCTGAGGACCTTTCTGGCCCTGGGTAACTTCAAAAGTTACCTGCTGGTTTTCATGCAGTGTACGACGACCATTGCCGTTGATTGCACGGAAGTGTACGAATACATCCGGACCGTTCTCCTGCTGGATAAAACCGAATCCTTTCTCATCGTTGAACCATTTTACGGTACCGGTAACTAGCTGTGACATGTCTTGCCTCTTTCTTTTACGTATTTGCCATCAATTGGCATTTTTTCAAAAGACCGGATTATCCGATCCCGTTTCTGTTCCTGTACCCGGATATTTCCGCATACACTGAACGCTGTTTAGAAAAACCGACCTAAATGATCGGCTTCTCAGAATCTGTTTCCGACTGAACGGACAAAGGCTGCAAAATTACGCACAAAGATTTCCCGAGGATGATGCCATCCTGACGAGGGAAAAACTGATTGATCGATTGAGTGGTGTTCAAACGAGGAAGTGAGCGAATCAGCCTAAGCTGTTTGCTGCTTTGTGAGTATGTGGATCGGAGTGGTGTGTTCCGATCAGTGGCGAACCGCAGTCCGCTTGTTTTAACTTGCATCAAATCTTCTATAACTCTAATCCAGCATCAAGGCTGGTAACCCGGTCAAAACATTTACAGACACGCTGTAATTCGAAGCACAACCGCTTACCGGGAAGCTGTTGATAAAAATAACTATACACCTGTTCCGACGAATTACAACGTTGAAAAGGTTAATAATTGCGGATTTTTGCAAAAACTCCACCCCTTTTTCACCCCTTCCTGTGTCCTACCGTTGCTGGTTTGCGATTTTTGCCCCCTTTGTGCGCACGTGGTGGCAATCCGGTATGCTGGGTCAACAGCTTTCCTTTGGCTGTGCCCGAAGTACGCGGCGCATTTTTGCGGCGCTGGCCTGGATAAGCTTCGGTAACCTCCTCGTCAGGTATTAATTGCTGCTCACCCGAACCGATCAAATCGGCACGCCCCATCGACTTAAGCGCTTCACGCAGCAGCGGCCAGTTTTCCGGATCATGCCAGCGTAAAAATGCCTTATGCAGACGGCGCTGTCGCTCACCTTTAACCGTGTCCACCTTCTCTGCGTTCTTCTTATAGGAAAGGCGACGCAAAGGATTACGCCCGGTATGGTACATGGCTGTTGCGGTCGCCATAGGAGAAGGATAAAAAGCCTGTACCTGGTCGGCTTTAAAGCCGTTAGTTTTCAGCCAAAGTGCCAGGTTGAGCATATCCGTATCGGTGGTGCCTGGATGTGCAGCAATAAAATAGGGAATCAGATACTGATCTTTGCCTGCTTCTTTGGAAAAGCGCTCAAACATTTTCTTAAACGTATCGTAGCTACCGATACCCGGCTTCATCATTTTATCCAGCGGCCCCTGCTCTGTGTGCTCAGGTGCTATTTTCAAATAGCCGCCGACATGATGAGTCACCAGTTCACGCACATACTCCGGATCTTCAACGGCCAGGTCATAACGCAATCCTGAGGCTATGAGGATTTTTTTCACGCCTTTGAGCTTACGTGCATCACGGTATAACTGTGTCAGTGCGGAATGGTCGGTATTCAGATTCGGACAAATGCCCGGATAAACACAGGAAGGTTTGCGACAGGCCGCCTCAATCTCCGTAGTTTTACAGGCGATGCGATACATATTGGCGGTCGGGCCACCCAGGTCTGAAATCACCCCGGTAAATCCTGGCACCTTGTCACGTATCTGTTCAATCTCTTTAATGATCGAGGTTTGTGAGCGATTTTGAATAATCCGCCCCTCATGCTCAGTAATAGAGCAGAAGGTGCAGCCACCAAAGCAGCCACGCATGATATTGACTGAGAAGCGAATCATCTTGTAAGCCGGAATCTCGGCCTTGCCATACAGCGGATGAGGCACACGGGCATAGGACAGATCAAAAACATAATCCATTTCGTCAGTGGTCAAGGGGATTGGCGGTGGATTCAGCCAAACTTCCTGATCACCATGCAGCTGCACCAGCGCCCGAGCATTGCCTGGATTGGTTTCCAGATGCAGTACCCGGCTGGCGTGGGCATAGAGCACTGGATCCTTGCTGACTTTCTCAAACGAGGGAATACGTATCACAGTTTTGCTGCGATCCAGGCGCACGCGGGGTTCAATATGCAAAACCTGCACTTCATCGTCCGCGTCCATTTCGGCGGTTTCACCTGAGCTGCGCTGCTCGATCTCGCACTCAGGAAGATCACGGGTATTGACGTAAGGATTGATGATTTTGTCGATTTTTCCTGGACGATCGATGCGCGTTGAATCGATTTCCATCCAGTTTTCTGGCGTATCTTTGCGTACAAAAGCAGTCCCGCGAATATCACGCAGGCTATCGATAGGCTCACCCGCTGCCAGACGATGTGCCACCTCGACTACCGCCCTTTCTGCGTTACCGTAAAGTAACAGATCGGCCCGCGAATCCAGCAAAATAGAGCGGCGAACTTTATCCTGCCAATAATCATAATGCGCAATACGGCGCAGTGACGCTTCGATCCCGCCAAGCACCAGCGGCACATCCTTATAGGCTTCACGACAGCGCTGGCTGTAGACAATACTGGCCCGATCCGGCCGCTTACCAGCGACATTCCCCGGCGTATAAGCATCATCAGAGCGGATTTTGCGATCGGCGGTATAGCGATTAATCATCGAATCCATATTGCCAGCGGCAATACCGAAAAACAGCCCAGGCTTGCCCAGCGCCTTGAAGGCTTCGGCGGAGTGCCAATCAGGCTGAGCGATAATACCGACCCGAAACCCCTGCGCTTCTAACAGGCGTCCAATAATAGCCATACCGAATGACGGATGATCCACATAGGCATCGCCGGTGACCAAAATGATGTCACAGCACTCCCAACCCAACTGCTGCATTTCCTGGCGGCTCATGGGCAAAAACGGGGCGGCCTTTGACTTACTCTGCCGGAATGCAGGGCGTGTATGGATCGGGGTGAATACCTGGGTCATGTAAAGCTCATTGAGTGAAATTCGACCAAAAATAGTAACAGAAAATGATGCATAACACCCACTATTGTCGAATATGAGGCAGAGGAATTGCTTTGGTGTGAAGCGCCAAGCAGGTGCCAGGTTGGGGTTTCAAAAACAGCAAAATATCATTTACGTTACAATGTCTTTTTATAGCAGAGGCTTTTCTCGACATGGCAATATCAACGCAGGATATCCCGCAGGCGACCCAGCTGGTGCAGCAATGGCTGGAACAGGTGGTGATAGGGCTTAATCTATGTCCATTTGCACACAAGCCTTATCGAGAAGGGCTGATACGCATACAGGTCAGCACGGTTGCAACAGAGGCGGAGGCGCTGGCTCTTATGGTTGAAGAGTTGGGATGTCTTGATGCAAGCCAGCCTGAAACACTGGAAACGACGATTCTGGCATTTCCGAACCTCTGGCCAGACTTTCTTGATTACAATGATTTTCTGGATCTGGCGGATGCCTGCCTGGTATCAGTTGATCGTGTAGACCAGTATCAGGTTGCCAGTTTTCATCCGCACTATCAGTTTGGCGGCACCCAGTCTGACGATGCCGAAAATCTGACCAACAGAGCGCCTTTCCCACTACTTCATCTGCTAAGAGAGGCGAGTGTCGCTGATGCGATTGAGCGTCATCCTGATGCTGAAGGCATACCTGAACGCAATATCCGACGTGTTGGTGAATTGAATGAAGCGGAACGACAAGCACTCTTCCCATGGCTTTAGCCTCTCGCCTCAGACTTACTGAGTGCTGGCGCGTCACAGTAACGTCTGGCCGCGAAGCACTTATGCCAAACCGACTTTACGCCGGCACCCAGGTTGGTAAGGGCTGATGGGATCGGATCTGTCTGACCCTGTGCGCCATGGATGGCGCACCGGAGCCCCCAAGGATGGGTTCACGGCGTGGCAGACAGATCTGGCCCATTAGGCCCTGGACACATGAAAATCAACCGTCCTGATTAATCTGCACAATCAGCTCGTTGAGAACCGTTTCAGCCTGATCGTTAGCCACCTGACAGGTACCTGCCGCCTGATGCCCTCCACCGCCGTATTTCAGCATGAGTTCACCAACATTGGTTTTAGAACTGCGATCAAAGATGGATTTACCTGTGGCAAACACGGTGTTCTGCTGCTTCAGTCCCCAAAGGACATGGATAGAAATATTGCACTGAGGAAAAAGTGCATAAATCATGAAGCGGTTACCGGCGTATATTATCTCTTCATTACGCAGATCCAATACCACCAAATTGCCGTGAACCGTTGCACAACGCTTAATCTGCTCCTTGAACTTGGTTTCCTGCTCAAAATACAGGTCTACACGCTCTTTAACATCTGGCAAAGAAATGATTTCATCAATATTGTGATTTTTACAGTAATCGATCAAATCCATCATAAGGTTGTAATTGGAGATACGGAACTCACGAAAACGCCCTAAACCGGTACGCGCATCCATCAAAAAATTCAACAAGGGCCAGCCTTGTGGATTCAGTACTTCTTCTGGCTCAAATTGCGCCGAATCGCCTTTATCCACGGCGTCCATCATTTCATCCCATTCAGGCGGGAAGGCTTCGTGAGCACCATAATATTTCCACACCACGCGCGCGGCTGAGGGGGCATCAGGATCAATAATATGATTGTCGCGTTTCTCATTACGCAGAGTTTCAGACAGGTGGTGGTCAAATGCCAGATACACACCCTCGACATAGGGCAGGTTGGTTGAGATATCGGTGGCGGAGATAGCCACACTGCCGTCCTGCATATCTTTGGGATGCACAAATTTGATATCGTCAATCAGATCCAGATGCTTCAGTAATACGGCACAAACCAGTCCATCAAAATCACTGCGTGTGACCAGGCGAAACTTTTGAGCTGTCATGGGATTATTGACCTCCAACCAATTAGTCTTCAAGTGTGGGTAAAACATACCCGCAAACCTGTGAAATAGGAACCGTTATAGCCAATAAACTCACTTCTCATACGTTTAACACCCTGCTGCAACTTGCTATGCTGTAGACTGCTATCTGACCGGACACAGGGACACTTTTTCATGGCTTTTTTAAAGATACGTTCATCGCATTTTTCGCTTGCATTAGCCCTGTTGCTTGCCGCTTTATTGGCAATATGGTTACTCAGCGGCTCAGTTTACACCCTCGCCACTGATGCACCTGAATTTACCCCTGCTAGTCAGGAAGCTGAACGCCCTGTTGTGGAAATACAGATACTGCAAGCTAGCACCTACCACCCCCGTCTCCAAGTGCAAGGTCAGTTGGTACCCTATCGACAAAGCACCCTGACAAGTCGGATCAACAGCCAGGTCGAAGCCTGGCATGTCCGCCAGGGTCAAGCCGTTAAAGCTGGTGAGCTGATTATTTCATTGGATCAGGAAGACCGTCAGGCACAGCTACAACGTGCTGAAGCTGACCTGCGACTTGCTGAAGCCAATCTGCAGGCAACTGAGCGTCTGAAAAGCCAGAACCTATCCTCGGAAACAGCGCTGTTAAATCAGCAGGCCCTGGTTGCCAGCACCCGTGCAGAACGAGACCGAGTAAGTATGGAGCTGCAACATACACAAATCTTAGCCCCCTTCGATGGTTTTATTGAGTCTTTACCGATTGAGGTTGGCAACAGCATACAACCAGGTGATGCCCTGGTGAGCCTGGCCGATACACGCACCTTGAAACTAACCGCCGATATCCCACAACAAAAAGCCAGCCAACTGTCCGAAGGGTTGACCACCGAAGCCCAACTGCTGGACGGAGGCCAACTGACAGGAAAAATCAGCTTTATCGCCCATGTAGCTGATAGCGCCACGCGCAGTTATCGTATTGAAGCCCAGATAGATAATCCGGAATTGCGTCGCGTAGCCGGGGCCAGCGCTACGATTAGTATTCTATTACCCGATCTGTCAGCACACAGGTTTTCACCCGCACTACTGGCGTTGGACAGCACAGGACAAACCGGTGTCCGCATCATCAACGATGAACAAATCATGCAGTTCATGCCAGTGCAGATTCTCAGCCTAGACACCGGTGGTGTCTGGGTCAGTGGCTTGCCTGCTGAAATCAAGCTGGTAACCCAGGGCGCCGGTTTTGTCAGTGAAGGCGAACAGGTTACCGCCGTTCAAGTGGAGTCAGACTGATATGGAGTCTCTGATCCGTGCCGCATTGTTTCGCGGCCGCGCCACCCTGACCCTGTTTATATTCTTGATGTTGGGTGGGCTTGCCGCCTATCAGATCATTCCCAAAGAAGCCAATCCAGATGTCGTCATTCCGATGATGTATGTGTCGATGAGTCTTGAAGGCATCAGTCCGGAAGATGGTGAACGCCTGCTGATCCGTCCAATGGAGCAGGAGTTACGTTCACTGGAGGGGGTCAAGAAGATGACCTCAACCAGCAGCGAAGGCCATGCATCGGTCATGCTCGAGTTTGATGCCGGTTTCGATCCTCAAAGCGCATTACAAAACGTTCGCGAAAAAGTTGATACCGCCCAGTCAAACCTCCCTTCAGAGGCTGATGAACCCAGTGTGCATGAAATCAACGTAGCCCTGTTCCCAGTGCTGTCCGTTGCCCTATCCGGTCCTGTGTCTGAAGCCGAACTGGTCTACATGGCACGGCGTCTGAAAGAGCTGATTGAAGGCATCCCTGAAGTCCTTGAAGTGGATATCGGCGGTGACCGAGAAGATCTGCTGGAAATTATTGTTAATCCCCAGGTACTCGACAGCTACCAGATAGATTACACCCAGTTATTTGATCTTGTCTCCCGTAATAACCGTCTGGTGGCCGCTGGCAGCCTCGATACAGGTGCCGGACGCATGTCGATGAAAGTACCTGGGGTCATCGAAAATCTGGATGATGTACTCAGCATGCCGGTGAAAGTTGACGGCGACACAGTCATCACCTTTGCCGACATTGCGGTGTTACAGCGCACCTTCAAAGACCCGTCAGGTTTTGCCCGCATTAACGGTCAGCCAGGTATTGTACTGGAAATCAGTAAGCGTGCCGGTGCCAACATCATCGACACCAACACTCAGGTGCGCGAGCTGGTTGAGCAGGCGCGTGCACAAATGCCTGAAGACATCAGCATCGATTACATCATGGACCAGTCCGATGAAGTCCGGGTAATGCTGGATGAGTTGCTAAACAACGTGTTGACCGCCGTAGTGCTGGTACTGATGCTGATCATAGCCACCATGGGGTTAAAGTCAGCAGTAATGGTCGGACTGACAATTCCCGGTGCATTTCTAACCGGTATTCTGTTGGTCTGGGCAGTTGGTTACACACTGAATATTATTGTGCTCTTCTCACTGATTCTGGTAGCCGGCATGCTGGTCGATGGTGCCATCGTTGTCAGTGAACTGGCCGATCGCCACCTGCGTGAAGGCCAAGAGCCAAAAGAAGCCTGGATAGGTGCTGCCACGCGTATGAGCTGGCCGATTATTGCCTCCACTGCCACGACGCTATCAGTGTTTATTCCACTGCTGTTCTGGCCCGGCGTGGTAGGAGAGTTCATGAAGTACCTTCCTGCTACGGTGATTCTCTGCCTGCTGGCGTCTCTGGCTATGGCACTGATCTTTCTGCCAACCATGGGCGGCATACTCTCAGGTCGTGTGCCCAAGGAAGAAACCCAGGCCGGACTTTTTACCCACGCTTACCGGCGCTTGCTATCAACCCTGCTCAAAGCCCCCTGGTTGACCCTGCTCGGCATGCTGTTACTGATTATGTTGATCTATGCCGCCTATGGTCGTCTCAACCACGGCGTTGAATTCTTTCCAGATATCGAACCGGAAACCCTGCAGCTGCAAGTCCGTGCGCGCGGTGATCTTTCCGTGTATGAAAAAGATGATCTACTGAAGCGAGTGGAAGCTCGTCTGAACCATTATCCGGAGGTCGAGTCGGTTTATGCCCGTAGTTTTGCCATGCCATCGATGCAAATGGGCACCGACGTTATAGGTATTCTGCAGTTCCGCTTAATCGACTGGCACCAGCGCCGAGCTTCCGAGTCTGTTATTCAATCGTTGCGCGAACTGACCCGGGACATCCATGGTATCGAACTGGAGTTTCGCAAGCAGGATATGGGGCCAGGAGAAGGCAAACCGGTCGAACTGCTCATCAGTGCCCAGGATCCACAACTGGCTGAACAGGCCGTGACCCAAATCCGGGCTCTGATGCAGGAACTGGGTGGTTTTGTAGATATAGAAGATGACCGTACCCTACCGGGTATTGAGTGGCGGCTGCAGGTGGATCGTGAAGCGGCGGCCCGAATGGGAGCCGATGTATTGAGTGTGGGCAATGCGGTACAACTGGTCACCAACGGCCTGATGCTGGCCACCTACCGCCCAGAAGATGCCACCGATGAAGTGGATATCCGCGTAAGGCTACCGGCAGACTGGCGCTCTATCGATCAACTCTCACGTTTAACCATCAACACCAACCGTGGACAGGTGCCACTGATCCACTTTGTCGATCTGGAACCGGCGCCACGTGTTGGTAATCTGCATCGTGTGGATGGTGTCCGGACTCTGACACTCCAAGCCGATCTGGCCGAGGGTTTCCAGCTGGATGAACGGTTGACCGCACTCAACAGTCACTTTGACCAGTTGCCTGAAGGTGTGCAAATACGCACTGGCGGGGAGGATGCCGACCAACAAGAGGCCTCACAGTTTCTTATCTCAGCCTTCATTATCGCTATTTTGCTGATGCTGCTGATTCTGCTGATACAGTTCAACAGCTTTTATCAGACCATCTTAGTGTTGTCAGCTGTCGTTTTTTCTACCGCTGGCGTATTACTGGGATTATTGATCAATGGCCAATCCTTTGGTGTGGTAATGGTAGGCATGGGTATTATTGCGCTGGCCGGTATTGTGGTTAATAACAACATTATTCTTATAGACACTTATAACACCCTGCGCCAGGAAGGCATGAGCGCTTACACAGCGGCACTGGAAACCGGCGTGCTGCGCCTGCGCCCTGTGCTGCTGACCGCCATCACCACTATCTTAGGGCTGATACCGATGGTGCTGGGAGTGAATGTCAATCTGCTTGAACCCAGCTTGGGCTTTGGCGCACCCTCAACACAATGGTGGACACAACTATCCAGCGCCATCGCCGGAGGTCTGGCGTTCGCCACACTATTGACGCTGTTGCTGACGCCCTGCATGTTGTTGCTGGGCACCAAAGTGCTGAAGCGCTAATTTCAGCGACTTTCAGCAACTTCAGCGCGACTGGCAACTGGCTGGCGGATATGGAAGAACAGGCTGTACAAGGCCGGTACCGCCAGCAAAGTCAGGAGCGTCGCGAAGGCCAGACCACTCATAATGGTCACGGCCATATCAGCAAAGAACACATCAAATGCCAGCGGCAGCATGCCCAGAATAGTGGTAATTGCCGCCAGAACGACGGGCCTCAAGCGCGACACACTGCCTTCGATCAGCGCCTCGGCAGGTGATTCACCCTGAGCAATACGCTGATCAATTTCATCCACCAGCACGATGGCATTTTTAATCAACATGCCTGACAGACTGAGCATACCTAACAGCGCCATAAAACCAAATGACATCCCCGTCACTAACAATCCCCAGGTCACGCCACAAATGGCCATGGGTACACAAAGCCAGATAATTAAGGGTTGTTTCAGTCGTGCAAACAGCAATATTGAGATCAGCATCATCGCCAGAAGGCTCAAAGGTAGCTGGCTAGCCAAGGCACGCTGGGCATCACCAGAGCTCTCATGCTCGCCCCCCCATTCCAACTGATAGCCAGGTGGCAGGGCTAAGGCCTCAATATCTCCTCGCAGCTCAGCAAACGCAGCGGCCACATTTACCCCCGGCAAAGGGTCCGCACTGACAGTGAGCGTGCGTTGCATATCACGTCGCAATATCAGCGCCTCTTCCTGCCGGGTTTCAAAGCGGTCTACTACCTCACTAGCCGGTATGAAGTGATCCGCTGCCTGACTCCAGATCATCCGATCCTGAAGCTGCGTCGCCCGGCCCCGCTCATTCGCAGGGGCGCGTAACAACAACGGAATCAGACGATCTCCCTCACGGTATAATCCCAGCGTTTGTCCGGTGGTGATCATTGACAGGGATTGGGCCAGATCCTGACGGCTTACGCCCAGCACACTGGCACGATCATCGGCCAGATGCGGCACGATCACACGCTCAGGCTGACGCCAGTCAGTACGTAGATGCGTCAAGTGCTGACTGTCACGAAACACCTGCTTGGCGGCTTCCGCCAGTTGTCGTAGCACTTGCGGGTCCTCGCCTTTAAAACGTGCCTGAACCGGTGCTCCCTTTCCAGGCCCCAAACGAACTCGCTCCACCCAGGCCTGAGCCTGAGGGTATTGCTGCAGCTCTGTTTCGATCTGCTGGGTCAACAGCTCAATCTGTTGTATTGAACTGGCAGTAATAATCAACTGGCCATAGGCTGGATTGGTGCGTTCCGGCTGATACACCAGCATCATCCGCGCCGCGCCCATACCGGCAACACTGGTTACCTGTTCTACACCCTCCAGCTCACTGACAAAGGCACTCAGTGACGCCAGATCATGGTCAGTCGCACGAATATCTGTACCCTGCTCCCGCCAGTAATTGAGATAAAAAACCTCTGTCTGCGCATTAGGGAAAAAAATCTGTGGCACTTGGGTAAAGGCAACAAAACTGATACCGGTAAACCCTAGCAATCCCAGCAAAGTCACACGGCGATGACGCAGCACCCGTAATAACAGACCACGGTATCCTGACGAACCTGCAGCTGGAGCAGGTGTTGCGGTGCCTTCGGTTTGGCTGACAAACAACAGGCTGGCCAGCAAAGGGACAACGGTAATCGCCAAAATCCAACTCAGTAGCAATGATAATCCAATCACCACAAACAAAGATAAGGTATATTCACCGGTGACATCCTGCGACAGGCCTATGCCCGAAAACGCCAGAATACCGATAAGGGTTGCCGCCAACAGGGGCATCTGCGTCTGTCCGGTAATCCCGCTAGCCGCTTCCCGCGCACTACGCCCCTGCTGCATCCGCACCAGCATACCTTCGGCAACAACAATGGCATTGTCCACCAGCATACCCATGGCAATAATCAATGCCCCCAACGAAACCCGTTGCATTTGCAAACCAGTGACCTTCATCAGAAACAGCGTTCCGGTAACCGTCAGTAACAGTGCACTTCCCACGACGATTCCGGCACGCCAGCCTAAAAACAGACAAAGCACCAGAATGACGATCGATACGGACATCAGCAAATTGAGCATAAACGCATTCAGTGAGCGTTCGACGATATGGTGCTGTTGATAGATAGGTTGCAGGGATACGCCCAACGGCAGTGCTGTCATATGCCCGGTGAGCGCGGCCTCCACTGCATGACCCACTTCAACAATGTTACTATCGCCCGTCGCTGCAATACCGATGGTGACCGCATCTTCACCAGCAAAGCGGATCAACTGCCGAGGCTGTTCATGATAATCACGCGAGATGACAGCCACATCGCCCAAGCGCAAGGTATCGCCGGATGGCGTGGTAATAAATAGGTTACGTATCTGCTCCAGACTGTCGAAGTCGCCCGTAGGGACAACTCGCACCGCCAAGTCATCGAGTGTCTGACGCCCTGCATCAATAACAGCATTTTGCAGTTGCAGACGCCCAGCCAGTTGCTCCGGACTCAGGCCCAGCTGAATCAAAACCGTCTGGGGAATTTCGATAAGGATACGCTCGTCGCGTTCACCGTTGATCACCACCTTGGCAACACCCGGAACGCGTAGTGCAACCCGGCGTAATTCACGGGCAAAATCACGCAGCTCAGCCACTTCGAATCCGGGTGCCGTCACAGCATAATACAGGCCGAAAACGTCGCCAAAACTATCATTCACACGCGAAGGCCCTGCGCCAGGCGGCAGGTTAGGCTGGGTATCCTGTACTTTGCGTCGCAACTCATCCCAGACCTGAGGCAGATCAGCCGAACGAAAGGCATCTTTGATTTCAACCGTTATTTCTGACAGTCCCGGCATGGAACGGGATGTTAAACGCTTCAGTTGCGGCATCTCTTGCAACGCGATTTCCAACTGATCCGTAACTTCCAGCTCCACCTCCTGAGCCGATGCGCCTGGGTAAGGTGTCAGTATAATCGCTTCCTTGATGGTAAACTCGGGATCTTCCAGTTGCGGCAGCGTCAGAACAGCCCAGACCCCTCCCAATAAACAGATCAAAATTAATAACCAGGTGTTGACTGGCTTATCAATCGATGCGCGTGCAATATCCATCAACGCTGCTCCTGCTGATCCAGATCCGCACGCACCTGCATACCGTCACTTAGAAAGCCTGCTCCAGTTGCAACCACCCATTCACCACGCTGAATTCCCTCCAGAATTTCTATGCCTTCAGCCATTAATCGTCCGGTAATCACAGCCCGAAGAGCCACCTGCTGAGCGTCTGGATCATACACAAACACCTGCGTTTGATCGCCTTCACCCACCAGGGCATGCAAGGGCAATACAGGTAATGGGTTTTTATCTTGAATCAGCGCCACCCGTACGGTGGCACTCATACCGGGTAATAATCGCAGGTCTGTCGGGTTCTCCATATCAAAGGTAACTCGATAGGTGCGCGAGCGTGGGTCTGGCTCAGTGGCGTATTCTTTGAAACTCAGCTCAAACTGCCGATCCGGTACTGACGGCAGCGTGGCCGTGACATAATAACCAGCGGGATCCTGCACTTGTGGCAGCAGCATTTCCGGTACCGCTATCTCAACTTCAATGCGACTTAAATCCTGAATACGCACCAAGGGGGTGCCCGCGGCTAACTGCGTAAATTTATCCGCCATGCGATCGGCTATTAAGGCATCATAGGGTGCAAATATTTCGGTATAAATCAGATTCTGCTTGGCACGATCCAGTTCAACAGACGCTCGGTCATATACTGTACGGGCCTCATCCAATTGCGCTTGTGAAACATGATTCTGACTGCGTAATTGTTCTAACCTGTTCAGATCACGTTCGGCTTGTGCATAGGCTACACGTGTTGATTCCAACAACAATTGATAGTCAGTCTGATCCAGACCAGCGATCAATTCTCCTTTGCGGATCTGATCACCTTTGATGACAGGAAAGTGCACCAGTTTGCCCGACACTTGAAATGACAAATCAGCCGCCTGCGCAGCCTCCAGGCGCGCCGGAAAATAACGTTCAGCTGTAGTAGAGTCAGGACTTATCTGTAACAACCTCACTAGAGGAACCGTCGGTGTCTGTTGCTCGGTATGTGAATCATTGCAGCCGGGCAGAATAAAAAAGGCTGATGCAATTAGCAGTAATCTGAACATTTCACTTCCCTCTGTAACACTATCCTGAAAAACCTGATTGAAGGCGCTATACTACGACAGCATAAGGACATTCCCTTAAGTATGACGCCTTTTACGCAGGCTTCAATAACATTTCAAGTCATTCTGGCAGCAATCAGACCTTTTCAAACTGATGGCCCAGAGGGTAATAATGAACGGAGAGTGTATGAGTCAGACCAAATGCATCAGTGTTAATGCCGAGATGGGCGAGGGCTTTGCTGTAGAAGCGGTGCTCGGAGAGCACAGAGTGGTGATAGATCAGCCTGTCGCTGCCAGAGGGACGGGATTAGGTCCCACACCACTGGAGTATTTTCTGTTTGCCATCGCTGGCTGTATCGGCACCATTGGTCGGATTGCAGCCATGCAACAAAAAATTGAACTGCGGGGCATGAAAATCGCCGTTGCTGGTGATTACAACCCGGCCGGACTGCTCGGCAAACCCTCTGAAGATCGTACCGGCTTTCAACAGATCCGTATCGAAGCTGAAATCGATGCCGACATGAGTGATGCTGAAAAAAAGGTTTTTCTGGATGAAATCTGTGAACGCTGCCCGCTACACGACAACACTCGATTGGAAACCAGTGTCGTTCACAGCTTGAAAGACTGAGTTTTTCAGCTTTCCGTTACACGCCGCTTTTGTGTATCCGCCGTATCAGCGATAATAGCGCGTTCGATACGGCTGATGTTTACCTGCGGAGTGTGTACAGGCTATGAAAAACTATTGGAGTCGCATTCAGGATAAACTGGAGCGGCTGCGCGCTAACAAACTTTTTGAAACCTTTGTAATCTTCGTGATCATCGCGTCAGCCCTGCTGATAGGTGCTAAAACCTACGAAGAAACATCTCGCTTTGATATTGTCATGCGCTGGCTGGATCTTGGTATCACGCTGTTTTTTCTATTCGAGCTCTGTATCCGCTTGGCAGCAGAGAAAAGAACGCTCGATTTTTTCAAAAAAGGCTGGAACATTTTCGATTTTCTCATCGTCACTGCCAGCTTGATTCCAATCGATGATTCTGAAATGGTGCTGATCGCACGCTTGCTGAGAATTTTCCGGGTATTGCGTCTGGTGTCGATGATACCAGAGCTGCGCATGCTACTCGCTGCACTGTTGAAATCCATCCCACGCATGGGTTATGTGGCCCTGCTGATGTTTATCATTTTTTACATTTACGCGGCTATCGGCAGTTTCCTGTTCGAAAGTGTGGATGAAAAGCTTTGGGGGAATATTTCACTGGCAATGCTCACACTATTTCAGGTAGCAACCTTTGAAAGCTGGGCCACCGCCGTACTTTACCCCACTATGGAGCAATACCCCTACAGCTGGATTTTCTTCCTCACCTTCATTTTTCTGAACGCGTTTATCTTTTTGAATATGATGATCGGCATAGTGCTGGATGTGATGCAGAAAGAGAACACGGCAGCCCAATTAGAATCCGGCGAAGGTGAAGCCGCAGAAATTCACTGGATGCGTGAGCACATGGTCACCATGGCAGAGCAACTCAATCGCATGGAGCAACAACTTAACCAGGTCAACAGCCAGAACCGCAGCAACAACGAATAGCAGGGTATGGTTCGTGTGGTGGGCTTGATGGGGTCGGATCTGACTGACACGCCGTAAACCCATCCCTGGGGGCTCAACTGCCGCCATCCAGGCGGCAGATGGTCAGTCAGCCCCCACCCCATCAACCCCCTCCGAGACATAGCAGTTGCGGCTGGCACTTGGCTATAGAAGGGTGTTGCTATCACCTCTGTGTGACCGTCAGCCGCCAGGGAAGGCGGCTGACGAGCGGTCAGGGATGACGTAAAGCGTGTCACACGGAGGTGGTGGCAATACCCTGACTATTGATACAGTCCAAGTACAAGTACAACTGCGCCTTACCCGTAACGCACCGCCGGAAGCCAAAGTACCAGATCCTTCCAGTAGAACACCATCACCACTGCCAGCCGCTGAACTACCTCGACCCTATTAAAATTTTAACTGGCTGACTATGGCCTTGAGTTTATCAGCCTGTTCAGCAATGCGACGACTGGATTCAGCTGTCAATTCTGACGCTTGAGAAGTCTCATCAGCTGCCATATTGATGCGATTAAGGTTTTCGTTCATCTCATCAGCAACAGAACTTTGCTCCTCGGCTGCACTGGCAATCTGCGTATTCATATCATTAATGGCCATAATAGCCTCCATGATCTTTTCCAGAGCCTGACTTGCTTTATTGGCATGTCCAACGCCCTCACTTGCACGCTCCTGGCCTTTATTCATCACCTCAGTAGCATTCACGGCAGAGGTTTGCAGGTGTGAAACCATTGATTGTATTTCACTGGTGGATGCTTGCGTCCGGCTTGCGAGTGAACGTACTTCATCGGCAACCACGGCAAAGCCTCTACCTTGCTCACCGGCTCTCGCAGCCTCAATCGCAGCATTAAGCGCCAACAGATTGGTCTGTTCTGCGATATCGCGAATTACATCTACAACAGATCCTATTTTACGTGCATCTTCAGCAAGATCATTAATGACCCGAGCAGCCGATTCAACCTCAAGGGCAAGTTGCTTCATTCCCTCTGCACTACTACCTACCACGTTTTGACCTTCGCGTGCACGTTGATCAGCGTCATTGGCACTGGATGCAGCGCTGGCTGTATTTTTGGCAACATCATGTACTGTGGCATTCATTTCATACATAGCCGTTGCCACCATGTCTGTTTCAGCTCGTTGCTTTTGAATTCCTCGACTGGCTTGCTCTGCTACGACTGAGCCTTGCTCAGCCAACTCAGATAGATTCAGGCCCGCCTCACCGATCTGGCGACTCATTTCATTCAATTGAGTTCGAGTAGTGATAAATTGACGGATAATATCGCCAAATTCATCAGTTGCTTGATGATGTGTAACCAGGTGGTTTCTAAAATCCCCGTGCGCCATGTAAGTCGCTAAAGTAGACAATCCACCCATACCCTTGTTTAAACGACTAATCACACGCCAGGCAAAGAGTAACGCCAACAATATAGCTATCAGACCCAAACCGTACAATTGATAGGTCAATACAGCCGAAGTGCTATCCATTTTCGCTTTTGCTTCTTGCGCACCACGCAGCTTGCGATCACTCAACGCCTCTCTGGCTCTATCTACCTGAGCATAGAGGGGGTTTACAGAACGTAATATGTGCAAATTTGCCTGAACATATTGTCCATTGCTTATATAATTTATTGTGGGGCGCACACCATCAGTTAAATAGCGTTGATAAGCTGCTTCAAACTCACCACTGAGTTGCATGGCTTCTTCACCATGATATACCGACATAAAGTGTGTCCATAATCGATCCACTTCATCTGCACTGACCTGAATTTTATCAAGATGCAATTTTGTAGGATGATCATGCATCTCTACAAATTGTCCTGCCGGATTATGTTGTATTGATAACAACAACTCGGTGCGTATCTGTTCTATCAAACCGCCGATTCGCTCTACTTCGTATAATGGCACCATGCGACGATCATAATTATCGTCAAATTCAAACGCCTCATATTTAAGGCCATAAAGTGCGAAGGATAAAATACTAACAATAGCCACTAAAAATACTAAAACCAGAAAACGCATCTGGAATTTGATTGAGTTAACATTCAAGGTCATTGGGATGCACCAGTAGCAAGCGTTAAACAAAAATAAGAAGCTGAATTATATAATGGCCATCTAATATTTACACGCCATACTCTCAGCTTCTTAACTGGTTTTATTGTTTATTTACAACCCAAATACATGTAAATCAGCCATAGCGCACCGCCGGTAGCCAAAGTACCAGATCCTTCCAGTAGAACACCAACGCTACTGCCAATAACTGAATTAAAATGAATGGAACGACACCCTTGTAGATATCCGTGGTCTTGATACTCGGGGGTACCACGCCCTTCAGATAAAACAGCGAGAAACCTACCGGTGGCGTCAAGAATGACGTTTGCAAGGCCAGTGCGAACAGCACCACAAACCAGGTCAGATCAAAACCCAGAGCAGAGACGACCGGCCCAACCAGCGGTAACAGAATCAAACTGATTTCCAGCCAGTCGAGGAAAAATCCAGCCACGAAGGTGATCAGCAGAATTACAATTACTATGCCTTCCGGTGACAAGGGAATCGACTTCAGCAACCCTCCGATGAACTCATCCCCACCTAAGGACCGCATAACCACCGCAAAGGCCGTGGCACCGAGGAAAATACCAAAGACAAAGGCCGTGGTGATGCTGGTCTTGATACTCACATCTTTGAGGACTTCTTTATTCAGGCGACCATTCATCGCCGCCAGGATAGTTGCCCCCAACGCACCAACCCCCGCAGCTTCTGTGGGTGTAGCAATACCCAGGAAAATCGATCCCAGCACGGCCAGAATCAGTCCCAACGATGGTACAACAGCCCACAAGGTTGATAGCACCATTTTAAAAGAGATCGGTGGCAGATCTGTTTTCGGTCGTGCCAGTGAGGGGACCAACATCGCCGCTATCACCACATAGGCTATATACATTAACCCCAACATCACACCAGGAATCAAAGCACCCATAAACAGGTCACCGACAGGCAGCGAAAGCTGGTCGGCCATAATGATCAGCATAATGCTCGGGGGGATTAGAATACCCAGCGTACCTGCTGAGGCTACGATACCACTGGCAAAGGCGGGCGAATATTTTTGTTCCAGCATGGTGGGTATAGACAGCATCGCCAGTAACACCACAGAGGCACCGACAATACCGGTGGAAGCTGCCAGCAAAATACCTATGGTAATAACAGCCACACCCAAACCACCCCGGAAGCGGCCAAACAGCTCGACAAAGTTCTTCATCAGCTTTTCAGCTACGCCGGATCGTTCCAGCATTAATCCCATAAAAATAAACATGGGCAAGGCCACCAGCACCCAGTTAGTCATCTGCGTGTAGATTCGTTGGACCATCACCCCAAAGATACGCCAATCAGTCAGAAAGTAGGTATCTACATCAAAATATTGATAGGCAAGGATTGAACCGGCACTAAACAGCACCGAGATACCGGCCAGTATCCAGGCAACAGGATAGCCAGAGAAGATCAGCAGTATAAAACTGCCAAGCATGGCGATTACAATTAATTCATTGGTTTCGAACACAAAAAAGTCCTCTTGCACAGCCTGGTGTTCGCCTGAACCTTAGGTTACAGGCAAGTTTTTATTATTTGTGGCTTGGCTTTCGTTCACGTGGAAAACCGGTCAGAAAAGAAAACGCTCGGATCAATCTCGCAATGGCAGCCATCGCCATCAGCGTAAACGCAAGCAAAATGACCGATTTGATCAACCAGCGCATCGGCAACCCTCCCGGTGCCGCAGATACTTCACCAATCCGGTATGAGCGCTCAACAAAGGGCCACGCGTAAGAAAGGATGAAATAGCAGAAAGGTAAGAACAGCACTACCAATCCGATAATTTCAACGACGGCACGGGTGCGTGGATGCCAGTGTTCTGCCAGGACATCAACGCGTACATGGCCATCATGCAAGACGCAATAGGACAGGCCTACCATGAAGCCTACAGCATAAAGATGCCACTGGAGTTCTTCCAGTGCGATAAAGTTGGTTCCGAGGGTATAGCGCATCAGCACATTGACCACGATCAACAACATCAGCACTATCCAGAGTAAGGAGGTGTACTTGCCGAACAGCTCGACAGTTCCTTCAAGCACATCAGAAACCAGCGTTCGAGGGTATTCGACGGCCGCCTTGTGAGCGACCGCCTCCTCGACTTTATTCAGATCTACGTTATATTCATCCATTGTGAATATCGCCTTTAAGTTTAAGTCAGAGGGCTAGCAAATGTCAGTCTTCAACACCCCAGTCACGCGGCAGGTAACCCAGATGTTTCCAGGTACGATGCTCGGCCTGGAAGGCTTTCATAGACTCGTAAACCTTGGCGAACATAGGATCGCTTTCTGAACGACGCGCCATAACACGATCAGTGGCTTCTTCAAAGGCCTCCAATACGTCTTCGGGATACTGATGCAGAGTTACACCCTTCTCTTTGAAGCTTTCCAGTACCGCCCCCTGCAAGGCTTCAGCCTTAGCAAGTGCCATAGCGTTACCCGCCATACAGGCATTTTCAATCAACGCCTGGGTCTGCTCATTCAAGCGATTCCACTCATCCATATTGACATAAAGGAACTGGTTGGTAGACGGCTGATGCCAACCTGGCAAGTAGTAGTGTTTCGCCACTTGGTAGAAACCTAACTGCTCATCCACGGTTGGCAGAGAAAACTCGGTGCCATCCAGCACACCGGTTTCCAGCGCCTGATAAAGCTCGCCACCTGGCAACAAGGTCACAGACATACCGAATTCGGCCATGATCTCACCGCCGACACCGGCAGCACGGAACTTCAAGCCCTCAAACTTATCCAGTGAATCCATCTCTTCGCGGAACCAACCTGCCGCTTCCGGACTGATGGTGCCACAATGAATCGGATAGACATTATATGGGGCAAAGGCTTCTTTCAGCAGTTCATCACCACCGTGAAAGTTCATCCAGGCGAGGAACTCTTGGGACTCCAGTCCGAAAGGTGTCGCACCAAACAATGCAGAAACCGGCAGTTGGCCCCACTCATAACCCATCCAGGAATAAGCGGCGGGTACGTTGCCGTTACTGACGTTTTCGAAAGCCCCCAAAGCCGGGATCAGGGCACCTGGCTCAAAGGTCTGCAGGGTGACTTGGCCACCACTCATTTCACTGATCATGCGTGCCACTTCCGGCATGGTGTCACCCAGTGCAGTCAGCGTTGAGGGAAAGCCCATCGGCACCTGCCAGCGCACTCGATCGAAATCAGCCATGACAGCTGTAGAGGTCACCAGTGAGAAAGAAACAGCAGCGGCTAGTAGTGATTTTTTCATGCTTTTTTACCTTTTTTTTAGATTTATAAAACAGGCTTATTTAGCTTAGATTTTTTATGTTTACGTGCTTAGTTGTGCATATAGCTCAATGGGCAGTCCAACCTCCATCTATCGGCATTGATGTTCCGGTAATCGCTTTGGCAGCGTCAGAACAGAGAAAAAGTACCAACTGACCTATATCAGCTGGAGACACGAAATCAGGGTAAGGAGCCTTCGCTTTGATCAAGCCTTGCTTGGCTTCTTCATAACTGGTGTTATTGTCTTGCGCATAGGCTTTAAATTGCTCTACCAGCAATGGCGTATCCGTCCAGCCAGGACAGATGCAGTTAGCGGTTATCCCCTTGGCTGCCAGTTCAAGCGCCGTCACTTTGGTCATACCGATCAGACCGTGCTTGGCGGCGCAATAGGCGGCCTTGTGCACCGAAGCTACCAGCCCATGAACTGAAGAAATGTTGATAATGCGTCCCCAGCCCTGGGCCTGCATGGCCGGAATAGCCAGGCGAGTAGTATGGAATGCAGCCGATAGATTCACCGCCAGAATCTGATCCCACTTCTGCGGTGGAAAATCCTGTACCGGCGCGGTGTGCTGGATACCCGCATTATTGACTAGAATCGTTACTGGCCCGGCCTGTGCTTTAATCTGCACCATCATGGCATCAATATTGTCCGGATGACTGATATCGGCCTGAACATAGATGGCTTCAACACCATGCTGATGGTGAAAGGCGGCAGCAAGCTTGTCACCTTCTTCCTGTGAATCCAGGCCATGTAACACAACATCCGTTCCGGCAACCGCAAGCTGATGGGCGATGGCAAGACCGATACCACTGGTAGACCCAGTGATCAGTGCGCGTTTGATTCGACTCATAGGTTACTTTCCATTGTTGTTATTTTTTAGTTATGGCTTTAACACGTTATTACTGTAACTGTGGCAGATCCCTGAACAATTCCAGTGCTTCAGGATTGGCCAGTGCATCTTTGTTTTTAACCACTTCGCCCAGCACCATTTTTCTAACTGCCAACTCCACAATCTTGCCACTGATGGTACGTGGAATATCGGCTACTTGAATAATCACACCAGGCACATGACGAGGTGTAGTATTGGCACGAATAGTGGTTTTGATAGTGTCAATCAAGGCGTCATCCAGGGTAATCTCAGGCTTTAACCGTACAAACAGCACGACACGCACATCATCTTTCCAAGGCTGTCCAATACACAGACTTTCCAGTACCTGATCAACTTTTTCCACCTGGCGATAGATCTCGGCGGTACCAATGCGCACACCGCCGGGGTTGAGTACCGCATCAGAACGGCCATGAATGATCACACCATCATGTGCCGTGATTTCACCGTAATCACCGTGCGCCCAGATATTATCGAACTGAGAAAAATACGCCTCGGTAAAACGGCTGTTATCTGGATCATTCCAGAAACCAATCGGCATACTAGGGAAGGGTTTGGTACAGACCAACTCTCCCTTTTGCAGACGCAGCGATTGGCCCTCGTCATCAAAGATATCCACGGCCATAGCCAAGCCACGGCACTGTAACTCACCCGCCCAAACCGACAGAATGGGTGAGCCTAGCGCAAAACAGGAAACGATATCTGTACCGCCGGAAATGGACGATAGCTGCAGATCCTGCTTGATCTCACGATAGACATATTCAAAGCTTTCATGTGCCAGCGGCGAACCGGTGGATAACACCGCCTTGAGTGAACTCAGATCAAAATCGCGACCTGGTTTCACATCAGCCTTTTCTAACGCGGCTATGTATTTGGCACTGGTCCCAAATACACTGATCTGCTCCTCTTCTGCCATTTTCCAAAGCACTGAGGGCGATGGCGCAAAGGGTGAGCCATCAAATAAAACCAGCTTGCAGCCAGTGGCCAGTCCGGTAACCATCCAGTTCCACATCATCCAGCCGCAGGTGGTGTAATAAAAGAAACTGTCTTCCCGCGAAAGATCGGTATGCAGCACCAGTTCCTTCAACTGTTGCAACAAGGTGCCACCGGCACTGTGAATAATACATTTAGGCACCCCGGTGGTGCCGGAGGAATACATGACATACAGCGGATGATTAAAAGGCAGTTGCTCAAAAACCACGTCAGTGGCAGCCGTATCAGTGAAATCTTGCAGCAAGGTAGCTTTAGGCAGGGAAGTTATATCAGGATTGGCTTCAACAAAAGGAATAACAACAAGGTGCTCGACGCTGGTTAATTCAGACGCTATTCCGGCGACCCGCTCAATCGAACTGTTAACTTTACCGTTGTATATATAGCCATCGGCGGTAAACAGAACTTTGGGCTTGACCTGACCAAAGCGATCCAGCACACCATTGATGCCAAAGTCCGGTGAACAGGAGGTCCATACAGCACCAATCGAAGTAGTTGCCAACATAGCAATCACTGTTTCAGGGATATTGGGTACAAATCCGGCGACGATATCGCCCTTTACAACCCCTTTCTGGCGCAAGGCAGAAGCCAGTCCGGCCACCTGGATATAAAGTTGTGCATAGCTGTAACTTTGTCGACGCCCATCCTCCCCACAGAATACCAGTGCAGGCTGGTCATCCCGGTATTTCAGCAGATTTTCTGCAAAATTCAGTCGAGCCTGAGGAAACCACTGTGCACCGGGCATTTTGTCGGCATCGATAAGTACCTGTGCGCCTTTTTCAGATGCCACCACACCCGCGAAGTCCCAGAAATGATTCCAAAAGCTCTGAATATCATCCACACTCCATTGCCAAAGATCTTGATAAGTGGAAAAGGAGGTACGCTGATGCTGATTAACGTATTGAATAAATGATTCGATACGGGTCGCCTGAATGCGATCGGCTGACGGGCTCCAGAGAGGCGTTGGCATAGACTGTCCTTATTATTATTTTGCTATTGAACGCTGACAGGCAGGTTCAATGAATTTCTTTTTTAATGTTTTTATTGTTGCAGATAACGTGCCAACTCCACACAAGGCAGGCAGTACGCTTAACATCGAAATACCTTGTTGAAATTATGTTTACAAAAAAAGACACCGTGTCTAGTATTAACAACAAACACTGTCCAATAATAAAGACAATACAACTATGACAGCACTGAATCTAAAAGAATTTGACACCCGCATTCTCAGAACACGCATCCTCAAGTTTCTGCAACACTCCTTTGATGATTTTTACGAACACACCATCGCGGTGGATAAAAAAGGCATCATCACCTGGATAAGCGAAAGCTATTGTCAGTTTTTAGGGCTTACTGAAAGCCCAGTCGGTAAACACATCACGGAGATCATTCCCAACAGCTACCTGCCGCAGGTGATCGCTAGTGGTAAGCCGGTATTGCTGGACGTACTGTATATCCGCAACCAATGGGTTCTAATCAGTGCCATCCCGCTGTTGAACAAGCAGAAGGAGGTCGAAGGGGCTTTCGCCTTTGTTGCTACAGACAGTCCGACCACAGCCAAACCCTTGTTGGCTAAATACAACCGCCTGCAAAGCGAAGTGCGCAACTCCAAGCATTATCAGTCCGAACGCAGCTCCCGTTATCAGCTGTCACAGATCTCCGGACAAAGTGAGGCATTAAAAACCGTCAAACATCAGATACGTCAGGCAGGCCGCTTTGATATCTCGGTACTACTCACGGGTGAGACAGGTACGGGTAAAGAGCTGTTTGCCCATGCACTGCATAACCTGTCTGATCGAGCAGATAAACCCTTTGTATCCATCAATGTGGCGGCCATTCCAGATACGTTGATTGAATCAGAGTTTTTTGGTGTCGCACCGGGAGCCTTTACCGGCGCAAAAAAAGAGGGTCGTCCCGGCAAAATAGAGATAGCGCAGGATGGCACACTGTTCCTGGATGAAATTGGTGATATGCCCCTTGCCCTGCAATCCAAGTTGCTGCGGGTTTTACAGGAAAAAGAGTTCGAAAAAATAGGCTCCAACGAAGTCCAGGCTACTAATGTCAGAATTGTGGCTGCCACCAGCCGTGACCTGCTGCACATGGTCTCCATGGGGGAGTTTCGTGCCGATCTGTACTACCGTCTCAGTGCCATGCCAATCCATCTACCACCCTTACGAGAGCGCATGGAGGATATCGAACTGCTCAGTGAACGTATTCTGGATGAATGCTGTGAGCGCCTGGGCGTAGCCACCAAAGAGATGACAGCGGATGCGCTGGAGTTACTCAAATCACATGACTGGCCAGGGAATGTGCGTGAACTTTATAACGTTATCGAACGCGCCTGCATCATGAATGAAAATGCCACCCAGATCAGCGGCAAGGGTTTTCGTGCGGTATTCACCAACAATCTGATACGCCATGACGAGCTGCGCACTCCCCTACCAGCACAAACAAGCGCTCAGCAGCCTCCTTGGCAAGATATGAGCAACGGCCCCAAAACCCTCAAGGAGCAGGTTCGTGAGACAGAGCGCCAGGCCATTATCGAGGCGCTCAAACACGCTAGCGGCCAACGCACTCGAGCGGCTAAAGCACTGGGAATTTCGCGCGCGGCTCTGTATCAGAAGCTGGAATCACTGCAAATCAACTGAGTGGGAAGAGTCGCGCTAACAATACGGGTACAGCCGTTTCCACACGCAATATTCGCGAACCCAGGGACAAACGGCGTAAGCCAGCCTCTTGCAACTTGTCTACCTCGTAGTTGATAAAGCCCCCCTCGGGGCCTACAGCTACCAGTGCCGGTGCAGTGGATGCAGGTGGACAGGGCTCGGCATCATAAGGATGTGCAACCCATCCCTGTCGACCAGCCAACAACCCAGGCAACTCATCCTCAACAAAGGGCTTAAAGCGTTTACGTATCTCGACCCGCGGCATTAGCGTATCGCCTGCCTGCTCCAACCCCAACAGCAACTGAGTCTGAATCATCGCATCACTTAGCAAAGGTGATGACCAGTAACTTTTATCCACTCGGTAGGAATGTATCAACCAGATCTCTTTAACACCAAGGCTCGCCACCGTTTGCATAATACGTTTGAACATTTTCGGCCGTGGCAGTGCCAGCACCAAAATCACCGGCAGGGGCGCTGGCGGCTGACGCGGTGCGCTAAAATCCACCGCCAGTTCCACAGATTGTTTATCCAGCCGATTAACGCGAGCGACCCCGATAGCACCATCCAGTATCCCTACTCGCAAACTGTCGCCTGGCTGCGCACGATGCACATCGCGGATATGTTCAAAACGACGATCCATCAACACCACGGTAGCTGATTCAGTCAGCTCACTGGGGTACAACAGTATAAGGTTCATGATGCAGTTTCAGCCGATACTAGCGGGATAAGCCAGCTATCTTAGCAAAAACACCAGGGTTTTCAGAGTGGGCAATGCCCCTGACCGCGCTTAGCAAGATACTGCTGGTGATAGTCCTCGGCTCGCCAGAAGCTTTCGGCTGGCAGAATCTGCGTCACGATAGGCTGCGCAAACACACCGGCGGCATCCATTTCCGCTTTACTCTGCTCGGCCAGTACGCGCTGCATGTCATCCTCATAGAAAATCACCGAACGGTACTGCGTGCCGACATCTGGGCCCTGTCGATTCAACGTGGTTGGATTATGACACTGCCAAAATACAGCCAAAAGGGCTTCATAGCTGATCTGCTCTGAATCGAACACCACCTGCACCACCTCGGCATGACCGCTATCTCCTTGACACACGGCTTGGTAATCAGGATGTTCCGTATCACCTCCCATATAACCCACGGCGGTCTCTGTAACCCCGTTCAATGCTGAAAATGTCAGCTCCACGCCCCAGAAACAACCGGCGGCAAACGTTGCTATGGCCATGCTTTTACCTCAATTTTCATAGATTAAATGCTTTTATATTCTACGCAAAAACGCTTTACTTAGATTAGAAGTTTATAGCCTAACTGGGGTATGATTCAGTGACAACACAGGGGACTTATGGCTACTTACGCAATTGGCGATATTCAGGGCTGCTATGATGAGCTGATGCAACTGCTTGATCTGATCAACTTCAGCGATACAGACCATCTCTGGTTTGCAGGTGACCTTGTCAATCGCGGCCAACAGTCGCTGGAGGTGTTACGCTTTGTATCCGGATTAGGCGAGCGAGCCCAATGCGTGCTGGGTAACCATGACCTGCACCTGTTGGCTCTGCATTATGGCGCCACACGCGATAAACGTAACAGCACCCTGCGTCAGGTTCTACAAGCGCCTGATCGTGATGAGCTGATGAACTGGCTCAGGCACCGTCCTTTACTAGTGGAAGACGAACAGCTCGGTTATATCATGACACATGCCGGAATTCCGCATATCTGGTCGCTGGGTAAAGCCAGAAAACGTGCTCAGGAAGTAGAGCGCATGCTGCGCAGCAACGATGCTGGTGATTTCTTTAATCACATGTACGGCAACAAACCGGATACCTGGCATAACGACCTGGAAGGCTGGGCACGCTTACGCCTGATTACCAACTATTTTACCCGGATGCGTTTTATCACGCCCAACGGACAACTGGAATTTAACGGCAATGGTGAAGCGGAGACAGCACCAGAAGGGTTTTTCCCCTGGTATGCTGTCAGGCGCCAGTCACCCCTGCCCCGTCGCCAACTGTTCGGACACTGGGCGGCGTTGATGGGTAGCACAGGCCAGCCGGAAACCATTGCACTGGATACGGGTTGCGTCTGGGGTTTTAGCCTAAGCGCTTTCTGCCTGCAGAGCCAGGTAATGACTCGCTGCAGCTGTACCGCCTATCAACCCAAACCACATGAGAACCTTGCCTGATGAGCCAATTTAAAGCCATTGCACCCCAAGCAGCCGCCACCCTCTTGGAACAAGGCGCCGCTATCGTCGATATACGTGACCAGAATAGTTTTAATGCCAGTCATATTGTACAAGCCCATAACCTGAACAACGATAACCTACCAGTCTTTCTGCAACAGGCTGACCGCAATCAAGCGCTGATTATCTACTGCTATCATGGCATTAGCAGCCAGTCAGCAGCTGACTTTCTGGCCGGACAGGGCTTTTCCGAAGTCTATAGTCTGGACGGTGGTTTTGAGCAATGGAAACTGCAGTTTCCGGAACTGTGCCAATCCTAATGGAAATCTGCCTGGTCGGTGGGGCCGTACGTGATCAACTATTGGGGTTGGATATCAAAGACCGTGACTGGGTTGTTGTTGGCGCCACGCCCGAGATAATGCAACAACAAGGCTTCCGTCCAGTTGGTAAGGATTTTCCAGTGTTTATCAAACCGGATACCGGCGAAGAGTATGCGCTGGCCCGCACAGAGCGAAAATCCGGACAGGGATACCAAGGCTTCACCTTTCATACCAGCCCGGAGGTCACGCTGGAGCAAGATCTGCAGCGGCGTGATCTGACCATTAATGCCATGGCGATCCGCCCTGATGGCACCTTGATAGACCCATTTCACGGCCAGCAAGATCTACAGCAGCGCAAGCTACGCCATGTATCCTCGGCATTTGCCGAAGACCCTTTACGCGTTCTGCGCGTGGCACGTTTCATGGCGCGTTTTGCCGCACTAGATTTTAAGGTGGCACCTGAAACCCTGATGCTGATGCAACAGATCAGTGCCAGTGGTGAACTTGACCATCTGAGTGCTGAGCGCGTATGGATGGAATTTGAGCGAGCTTTGACAACCACACACCCGGTTACCTTCCTGCGTTGCTTGGCTGAAGCTAAGGCGCTTGAACCCCTATTACCCGAATTCTGCAGCCTCAACTTCAGCGACTGTGAGCAACTGATCCAGCCGCTGAAAGCTGAAGACCTCAGTGCTGAAAGCGGCTTTGCTCTACTCTGTCAGCAAGGGCTGACAGATGATCCTAACACCCAGTTAAACCGTCTGTGTGACCGGCTGAAGACCCCAAACCGCTTTCGCCAACGAGCCGGTGACTTAATCGACTGGCACACCAGGCTTGCTACATTGGAAAACTGCAGTGCAGCAGAGCGCATGGCTGTGATCAAAGCATTAAAGTTACTGCGAACCCCTGAACGTGTCAGGCCACTGTTGCGACTATCCCGTTTACTGCATCCACAGATGCACGTCTCTGTGGACGCACGCTTGTATGCTTTGCTGGAGCAACTGCAACAACTATCCGTAGAACCCTTCATTCAACAAGGTTTACAGGGTAAGGCTCTGGGCAAAGCACTGGAAGATCGGCAACAGCAACTGGCCGAAAGCTTCTGATACTGCCAGCTTACGCTATTATTCTGAGCCACCCGACCCAACTGGCAAAGCCAGTTGTGGCGAAGGTCGACCGATAAAATAGCCCTGCCCATAATCGATCCCCAACGCACGAATGGCATCCATGACGGCCTGATCTTCAACAAACTCAGCCACCGTCTGAATACCCAGGTTGTGCGCCAGGGTGACAATGCTTTTAACAAATGCCATATCTTTATCGTCAACGAGCATATTACGGATAAATTCCCCTTCAATTTTGATCACATCAATAGGGAAGTGCTTAATGTAGTGGAATGAAGAAAAACCCGAACCAAAATCATCGATGGCAAAGTTAAAACCTTCCAGCTTCAAGTCCTGCACAAAACGCTCCAGCAACGCCATATTGCTGACAGTTTCTCGCTCGGTCAACTCAAACACGATGCGTTTGGGTTCTATTTCGTACTCCATCGCCAACTGGCGCACCCGAGAAATGAATTCACCTATAATGAGTGATTTAGGCGACAAATTCACGAACAGCATGCCTTTGTACTGTTGCTCATGCATCTGCTGAAAGGCTTTTTCGATCAACAAATAATCCATTTTATGTACCACACCGATTGACTCAGCAATATCGATAAACTCGCCAGCCGGCACGATTCGATCACCCATATCAATACGCATCAGCAACTCATGGATTGCAATATCGCCGCTTTCCAATGCGATGATCGGCTGAAAATATGGCACGATTCGCTGCTGTTCCAATGCATCCAGCACCATCAGGTTCTTCTCACCCACAGCCTTGAACACTTCAGCCATTTCATGTTCATCCGGAATGGCGATCTGGTTCTTACCCTTGCGCTTAGCCTTGTACATCATGTTATCGGCTACCACAAACAGGTCACGGGGATCATCAGCATGACGAGGATAGATCGCAATACCAATCGACGTGGTTGCGCGGACATTACTGCCATCCGGTGCTGTCAGTGCCAGCTTTTGTAGTAGCGTGGCAATCCGTTGAGCCACGCTATGCGCCTGCTCTTCACCGGTTTCAGGCAAGATAATGGTGAATTCATCACCACCGTAACGCGCCACAAAATCCCCCGGACGCACGGCATTCTCTAGTACTTTGGCAAATGCATGCAGGAACTGATCACCAAAGGCATGGCCATAGCGGTCATTAACGTTCTTGAAGTTATCCAGATCCAGCATTATCAGGCTGAATTCCTCTTCATGACGTGAAGCACGACCGACTTCGTAGCCAAGCAACTCACGGAACATACGCTGATTATGCAGTGCAGTTAGCGGGTCACGGGTAGCGTAGTATTCCAGATCCTTGGTGTATTTATAAATCGCTTTGACTGAGCCTACCAGGTTCAACAGAGTTGTCAGAATACTGTCAATGACAATATGCCGAATGGGATCACGCGCCATTTCAGACTGCACGCCTATACCGACCACGCCGCCTATCTTTGGCGTTTCCAGCAACAATGACTTGGTCTGCAACTCAATATCATGTGAGCTCAGGCTAAGCTTTTCATGCTCCTCAAGTTCTTCAGGGCAGGCAACATGGTGAATAATATTCAGTATGGGAACACCACTGTGGTAATGCGTATTACTGCCCAACTGGCGTGTCACTACGGCTTCAAACTGCTGCTTGGTGGTTTCACACACTTCGTGATGCCAGAACACCTCCAGCTCATAACCCTCTTCTTCGACCTGGAAAATAGTGACCAGCGTGTGCGCCTTGATGATGGTATTAATATCAACCAACAGATCCTTGATAAAGTCACGCCAGTCTTTAACCACCTCGGAAGTAATGATGAACTTGCTCAGCAGACGGATTTCAAATTCAAGAATATCCTTATCCACCGCCACACCTTTCAGACGTTCCATCAGCACATTGATCTGGCTGAAGGTGTTGTTGAACTCCTGAAAGTACAGATCGACATCACTGATATCCAACTGTTTAAAGTCAGTGACGGTGTTAACCGAACGCAAGCGACTGCCAAACTGCGCTACAGAATCATTAATGCGACGTGACGCAAAAGCCGAAATCAGAGTTGCCACAAAGAAGGTAAATACACCAAACAGCAAAAACAGAATCACGTAGTCACGGCGCAGCTCTGAGCTGATCACCTGTTTGTCCTGCTGCAGCTCAATAACACCCAGCACATCGCCGGGACCGGCATTGGCGTGACAACTCAAACACTCCTGACGGGCTTCAACCGGGTAGAGGCGACGAATATGTGCCGCCTCCTCAAGCACCTGCATACCGGCTCCGGCAAAGGTACGATCAACAGCTTGATCGGATTGACGCTGTGCCACCTCACCATAGAGCCTGGTAACTTTATCACCGCGGTACAATGCAATTTCGAAGGGACTGTTCGCATACGCCGACTGAGTGGCCTCAACGAATGCCTCCATCTCGGCACGCGACCAGCCCTGGCTCATAATCATGAACATGCTATTGAAGGTGTGATTGGCTATCGCCTCAGACGTTTGCTGTGCCTGACGGTCAATCACGCTCTCGTAGAGCAGTGAAACGGCCAGCGTTACCCCCAAGAACACAGCAAGGGTAACGGCCATAATGGCCGAAAATACAAACCCTGGCAGGGTTTTTACAAAATAAATAATACGACTCAAACCAAATTCTCATCAATGCATTGAATATATCCTGCAAAAATATGTGGATACGTGACTCAAGTCAATCAGACCTTTGGGTTTGCGTATGAAATTTGACGACCCTGCCAACTAAAGTCAACCGGCCAGAGCTTCTGATCCTGATCATAAGCCTGCCATAAACTGGCATAAGTCAGGTGACGGACGGGATGGCAATGATCTGGCAGAAGTTCAGCTAAGGGCCACAAAACAAAGGCATTTTTATCTACTTCATCGCGTGGTAAAAGCACGCCATCGACCTCCCCCACTCGATCATCGTAGGTTAGAATATCAATATCCAAGGTACGTGAACAAAAACGCGGGCCATTTCGCTGACGCCCATTAATGTCTTCAATCTGTTTTAATCTACGTGATAGCTCAGCCACCGACAGATCTGTCTGGATCGCCACCACCAGGTTATAAAAGGGACTGCCCTTGAAGCCAACCGATTCACTTTCGTAGACAGATGACAGCGCCAAGTCTCCGAACTGCTCAGCCAGTGCATCCAACCCGGCGGTGATGTAGCGCACCCGATCAAGATTACTGCCTAAGCTCAGCAACACCTGGGCCATTAACGTTTATCTCCACGCTCAATAATGATGCCGACATCACGCGCCTCAGGTACCGCTCCTGGCTTACCCAGCTGTAAACGTAACCAGGGCACGGAAAACTCATCCATCAATAACGTAGCAATCTCTTCTGCCAAGGCTTCAATCAATAAAAACTCACTGCCGGATATAAACCCAATCAATCGATCAGCAATGCTTTTATAGTTCAAGGTGCTGTCGATATCATCCGCCTGTGCAGCCGCACGAATATCCGTGCCTAAATCAAGATCGACACACACTGTCTGGCGAACTTCGCGCTCCCAGTCATATATCCCGATAACCGTTTCCACCTGCAACCCACGAATGTACACTATATCCATTACTTACCCCTGAAAACTGTGAGCCAGCCATGCTAACCGACAGTTTATTAGAACCTGCCCTGATCAGCCTTGCCTATCTATTGGGTTCTGTGCCGACTGCGTTACTGGTGTGCAACTCTATGGGGATCGCTGACCCCCGTCAACAAGGCTCCGGTAACCCAGGCGCCACCAACGTACTCAGAATCGGCAACCGGGTTGCTGCGGTGCTAACACTGCTGGGTGATTCCAGCAAAGGCGCTCTGGCCGTCTATCTGGCCGTCATCACTCAGCAATCACCCGGCATCATCGGACTTTGCGCCCTGGCCGCCGTGCTCGGCCATCTATTTCCCTTGCTAGGGGCCTACCGAGGCGGTAAGGGTATTGCCACTTTTCTCGGTTGCAGCCTGGTACTCAGCTGGCCACTGATGCTGGCTCAGTTACTAAGCTGGTTACTGGTTGCCAGCGTCACCCGTATTGCCTCTCTAGCCTCAGTGATGATGGCTCTGATAACCCCGCTACTGGCCTTATTGCTAGCTCCGCAGCTACTCAGCCCCATGTCCCTGATTTCTTTATTACTGATCGCTCGTCATCGCTTAAACCTGGTACGACTTTTTAAGGGCCAGGAAGATCGTTTTTAGCCAATTCACAACGGCGGTAAACTATCCATCGGCCAACGCGGTTTAGCTATTATGGTAAGATCACTCTGCTGCCCTGCCATTAAACGCTGACAACCCGCATACGCAATCATAGCGCCATTATCGGTGCAAAACCTTGGGCGGGCATAGTACAAACTGGCTTTTTCCGCCGAGACAGTGTCGGCCAACTTTTCACGCAAACGCCGATTGGCGCTCACCCCGCCGGCGATAATCAACTGCTTCAGACCGGTTTCACGCAATGCCCGGCGGCATTTTATTGCCAGCGTATCCACCACGGCCTCTTCAAAAGCCGCCGCAATATCGGCCATGGTTTGTGGATCTATGACACCCTCTGCATCACGACAGGACTGGGCGGTGTTCAGGGTAAAGGTCTTCAATCCCGAAAAACTAAAGTCCAGCCCGGGGCGATCCGTCATCGGCCGCGGAAATCTGAAACGTGTCCGATCACCCTGCTCTGCCAGTTTGGCAATCAGTGGGCCTCCAGGATACTCCAGACCAAGCATTTTCGCCGCCTTGTCAAACGCCTCTCCGGCGGCATCATCAAGGGATTCACCCAGTAGCTTGTACTCACCTATGCCATCCACCTGAACCAGTTGCGTATGGCCACCGGATACCAGCAACGCCACAAACGGGAAAGATGGCGGTGATTCCTCCAACATGGGCGCCAGCAAGTGCCCTTCCATATGATGGACACCGATGGCCGGTATACCTAACCCTAGCGCCAGAGCTCGCCCTGTCGAGGCACCTACCATCAGCGCCCCGATTAAACCGGGACCCGCGGTATAGGCAACAGCATCCAGATCCGCCAGCACCAGCTTAGACTCGACCATTACTTCACGAATCAGCGGTATGAGTTTGCGGACATGATCACGGGACGCTAATTCAGGTACAACACCCCCATACTCGGTATGCATTTCCACTTGACTGTACAGGGCATCACCCAGCAATCCCTGTTCGCTGTCATAGACCGCCACACCGGTTTCATCACAGGATGTTTCAATACCCAGCACACGCATGTTTGTCGCTCACTCAGAGTAAAACAGGCATTCTCAGCCTGCCGAAAGAAGAAAGGCTGCATTATCACCAAAACTCTATTGAATTTCACCCCCATATCACTTTACTTCGCCCCTCGCTACCAGTAAAATTTTGCACCTTGATCACAAACTCGCCCAAATTCCGTTTGTTTAGCGCAAATACTCTGGATGAACTTACTGATCAAGAATTAACCTAACCCTAATCTACTGAAGGAGCATTCATGCCAGCAGTAAAAGTTAAAGATAACGAGCCGTTTGACGTTGCTCTGCGTCGCTTCAAGCGTTCTTGTGAAAAAGCCGGTGTTCTGGCTGAAGTTCGTCGTCGCGAACATTACGAAAAACCAACTACAGTGCGCAAACGTAAAGCCGCTGCAGCTGTTAAGCGTCATGCAAAAAAAGTATCTCGTGAAACCGCACGTCGCGTTCGCCTGTACTGATTAAGCGTTACACCTTTTTTATAACGTAATAACCGACTTGTAATCGAACCCAACAGGTGTTCATAACAACAGGACTCAAGATGTCTGATCTGAAGCACCACATCACAGAGCAGATGAAGGCCGCCATGCGTGCCAGGGATAAAGTGCGACTCGGCACTATCCGTCTGATCCTGTCTGATCTCAATCGCATTGAGGTAGATGAACGCATTGAACTGGATGATGCACGCGTACTGGCCTCATTAGATAAAATGGCCAAACAGCGTCGCGATTCGATTGCCCAGTATCTAGCGGCTGAGCGTCCGGAACTGGCAGACAAGGAGCAGCAAGAGTTGGAGGTGATTAAAACTTTCTTGCCGCAACCTCTCAGTGATAGTGACATAGAACATATTATTGATGATGCCATTAACGCCACAGGTGCATCCAGCATGCAGCAGATGGGACAGGTTATGGCACTAGTCAAGCCCAGGGTTCAAGGGCGCGCCGATATGGGTCAGGTCTCAACCCGAGTGAAAGCCCGGTTCTGACACCAGCAATTTCGCTGGACATTACAGCGGAGTAATTATGGCAGGGCGAATACCGCAATACTTTATTGATGACTTGCTGGCCCGCATCAATATTACCGACGTAGTGGAAAGCCGCGTAAAATTGCGCCGCAGCGGTAAAAATTACTCAGGCCTCTGCCCTTTTCATAAAGAAAACTCTCCATCCTTTACCGTTAGTCCTGACAAGCAATTCTACTATTGCTTTGGTTGTGGCGCCGGTGGCAATGCACTCGGCTTTTTAATGGAATATGAACGCCTTTCTTTTCCAGAAGCTGTTGAAGAACTCGCCCGCCTCGCCGGTGTCGATATCCCGCGTGAAGAGCAAAATCCACAACAAATTGAACGTGATCATCAGGTCAAACAACAGATCTCACTGCTCGATCAGGCCAGCCAGTTTTATCGCGAACAACTGCGTAGCGCCACCACTCGCGATATAGCCATTCAGTACCTGCAGCAGCGCGGACTCTCCGGTCAGATTGCCTCACAATTCCAAATTGGCTACGCACCCCCTGGATGGGACAACCTGATACAACATTTTAGTGATCAGAAAGACTCCATCAACCTGCTGGAAAAAGCCGGCATGGTGATCCATAACGAAGAAAAAAACCGCCACTATGACCGCTTCCGTGATCGCATCATGTTCCCGATTCGGGATATGCGCGGCCGCGTGATTGCCTTCGGTGGGCGGGTACTGGGGGACGATAAGCCCAAATACCTCAACTCACCCGAAACCGACACCTTTCACAAAAGCCGTGAACTCTATGGCCTTTACGAAGCCCGTCAAAGCAATCGCCAACTCAACAGACTACTGATTGTTGAGGGCTATATGGACGTGGTTGGCCTGGCACAAAACGGCATCACCTGGGCTGTCGCCACACTCGGCACCGCCACAACCGAACAACACCTTATCCGCCTGTTCAAATTGGTGCCGGAGCTTATTTTCTGTTTCGACGGCGACCAGGCCGGCCGCAAAGCTGCCCTGCGCGCTCTGGATATCGCCCTGCCAGCACTGCAGGATGGCAAATCCGTGCGCTTCCTGTTTCTGCCTGAAGGCGAAGACCCGGACAGCCTGATTCGCCAGGAAGGCCAAAGCGCCTTTGAGCAACGCATCCTCAATGCCACCCCCTTGAGTACATTTTTTTTCAATAATTTATCCGAAGGCTTCAACCTGGACAGCATGGATGACCGTGCCCGCCTCGCCTCGGCGGCACTGCCACCCATTCGCAGCATGCAGCCCGGCCTATTGCAACAGATGATGCTGGACCGCGTCAGTGAAATCACCGGCCTAAGTGCCGAACAACTGGCGAGCCTGGTCAACCTGCACAAAATTAGCCAACCCGCTACACCAGACACCCAGGAAGGCAGCTATCACCCCGATCAGGAATATGGCGACTACCCGGAATTGAGCCTACCCGATAGTGGCGAAGCCTCCTCCTCCCCAATACAAACCCAACGCCCAGCCGTCCGCAGCCGTACAGTCAGCCTGGTGAACCGGATTATCTCTATCCTATTGCACCGCCCAGCATTGGCCCGCGAACTTAAAGATCCGGAAGCTTTAGGCAACCTGCAGGAATCTAATATTGATCTTTTGATAGAACTGATCACCTACCTGCGCCAGCACCCAGATAACTCACTTGGCACCCTGCTGGTAGACTGGCAACACGACACACAACGCGCCGCTTACCTAATGATACTGAACGAAATATCTCACCTGGAACCCGTGCCTAAAACAGCTGACCCACTGGCTGAATTAAATGGTGCTCTAGAGCGCCTGCTGAGTCGCAACACAGAAAATCAACTCGACCGCCTCTTGAAAAAACAACGTCAGTCCCCATTAACTCAGGAGGAAAAAAATTTATTGCAGCAACTTCTACTATCCGGACGTTAAAAACACCGGAACAGGTTTGGCAAATACCCGTTAATGCTCTACTTTTATACAGTAGATTACGAATTACGGCGCTAAATCTATTCAGCAAGGTCTGAAACAGCTATAATGTTGCGCTTCTTTTTTCACCTATTATTCACATCAGCATTCATCGCAGGGGCTCTATGTCAGATACTTCCCAACAGCAGTCTCGTCTGAAAGAACTCATCGCACGAGGCAAGGAACAGGGTTATCTTACCTATGCAGAGGTAAACGACCACCTGCCAGAAGATATTGCCGACCCAGATCAGGTCGAAGATATCATCCGCATGATTAACGACATGGGCATCAGCGTATCTGAAGAAGCGCCCGATGCAGAAACCCTTCTGATGACTGAAGGTGATTCGGCAGAAGAAGCCGACGAGGAAGCCGTTGCCGCACTTGCCGCGGTTGAATCCGACGCCGGTCGTACCACCGACCCAGTACGTATGTATATGCGTGAAATGGGCACTGTAGAGCTGCTGACTCGTGAAGGCGAGATCGAGATTGCCAAGCGCATAGAAGAAGGCATTCGCGAAGTCATGATGGCGCTGGCACATTTTCCAGGCAGTGTCGAAGCCATTCTTTTGGCCTACGATGCCACCCTGCAGGAAGAAGGTCGCCTCAGTGATATTTTCAGCGGTTATATCGATCCTGACGCACCGATTCCAGAAGAGGAAGTCGAAGTCGATGAAATCGATGAAGATGATGCGGATTCCGATGATGACGACGATGACGATGACAGCACCGATGACAGTGCAGACGAGGAAAAGGATCGCGGTCCAGATCCGGAAGAAGCTCGTCAGCGTTTTGGTCTGATTCGTGACAAGCTGGACGCCTACCTGCTGGTTCTGAGTGATAAGGGCAAAGACAGCCCGGAAGCCAAGCTGGCTCTGGAAGAGCTCAGTATTGCATTTTCACCAATCAAACTGTCACCACGCTTCTATGAAATGCTGGTCAGCCGTATTCGTGCGTTCATCGAGAAGGTTCGTGCACAGGAACGCACCATCATGCGTATCTGCACCCAGCGCGCCGGCATGTCACGCAAAGATTTCATCAGCGGCTTTCCTGGTAATGAAACCAATCCAGAGTGGTTCGACAAACTGGCCAGCGGCAAACAAAGCTGGGCCAGTAAAATTGAACAGAGCCTGGATGACTTGAAACGCGCCCAGCGTCGCCTGATCAATATTGAAAATGATGTCGGCATCAGCCTGGCTGAAATCAAAGATGTAAACCGCCGCCTGTCGATTGGTGAAGCCCGCGCCCGTCGCGCCAAGAAAGAGATGGTTGAAGCCAACCTGCGTCTGGTTATCTCTATCGCCAAGAAATACACCAACCGCGGCCTGCAGTTCCTGGATTTGATCCAGGAAGGCAACATCGGCTTGATGAAAGCGGTAGACAAATTCGAATACCGCCGTGGCTACAAGTTCTCAACTTATGCCACCTGGTGGATACGTCAGGCGATCACGCGCTCGATTGCCGATCAGGCCCGTACCATTCGTATCCCGGTACATATGATCGAGACAATCAATAAGCTCAACCGTATTTCCCGTCAGATGCTGCAGGAAATGGGTCGCGAACCCACCCCTGAAGAACTGGCTGAAAAAATGGAAATGCCGGAAGACAAAATTCGCAAGGTACTCAAAATTGCGAAAGAGCCGATCTCAATGGAAACCCCCATCGGTGACGATGAAGATTCCAGCCTGGGCGACTTCATTGAAGACATCATCATGGCCTCGCCGGTGGACACCGCCACAGGAGAGGGCCTGCGTGAAGCCACACGCAGCGTACTGTCGGGACTCACCGCTCGTGAAGCCAAAGTACTCAGAATGCGTTTCGGTATCGACATGAATACCGACCACACGCTGGAAGAGGTTGGCAAACAGTTTGATGTCACTCGTGAACGTATCCGTCAGATCGAAGCCAAGGCTCTGCGCAAACTGCGTCACCCCAGCCGCTCCGATCACCTGCGCGGCTTCCTCGACGAATAACTCAACGCGTTCAACATATTGCGCCAATGCATACTTCTCTGTATCATTGGCGCTCGCTTTTCAAGGGCCTATAGCTCAGTTGGTTAGAGCAACGGACTCATAATCCGTTGGTCGCTGGTTCGAGTCCAGCTGGGCCCACCACTTCATGCATGCAAGTCACTTATAAATCAGAACATTATCGCTACCCCGATACCTGATTCCGGGATAACAACGCCCAAAGACCCGCCGCTGAGAGTAACGACCCGCCCACCAGGTTAAAACCTCGATGTGCGCCTGGACGCGACAGCAATCGACGGGCTGAACCGGCAAACACGGCGTAAAGGGTTGCATTCAGGGTAGCCATGACCACGAAGGTGACGCCCAGAATCCAAAGCTGCTGAACGTGATCGGTGCCCGGATGAATAAATTGCGGCAGGAAGGCTACAAAAAACACCATGCCTTTCGGGTTCAAGGCCGTTACCAGATAGGTATTCAGAAACAATCGCCAGCGTGATCCGGGTTTTGATGGCGCTGTCATATCAACAGCGACAAAGCCACTGCGTAATAGTTTAATGCCAAGGTACAGCAAGTAGAGTCCACCCAGCCATTTGATCACCATAAACCAAAAGGCTGACGTCGCCAGCAATGTACCTAAACCTAACAG
This sequence comes from Nitrincola sp., assembly GCF_048264025.1. Taxonomy (NCBI): domain Bacteria; kingdom Pseudomonadati; phylum Pseudomonadota; class Gammaproteobacteria; order Oceanospirillales; family Oceanospirillaceae; genus Nitrincola; species Nitrincola sp. The sequence continues at coordinate 187,999 of NZ_JBLXDN010000002.1, read as the reverse complement.
TGATACCGCCAGTGCCGTGGAGTCTCCCAGTGCAACCGCCGTCACCAGAGGTACATTGGCGCGTCGCCCATGAGCAATAGAATAACTAATCACTGCCAGAATAGTGGGCCCAGGAATGATCAACAACACGGCTGAGGCTGCAACAAAGGCAAGCCAGAGTTCGACAGGCATGGGGTTACTCCTTGATAAGCTTGAAATAGAGTCTGTAAATTTAAAAGACTATAGCACCAAGATAAACCAAAATATGTCCTTTGTTCGGCTTTCTGAACCGAACTCTGATAAATTTTCTTGCCCAACTGAAGACCGTCCAGTGTTTTATTTCAACTCACCTTTAAATTAGATTATCCTTATATTTTGAGTCGGTATTGATAATCAGCAAGGCCTAGCGCTGTAAAGGCGCACATTTTTACAGTAAACTTCCACGGCTGCGTATAGCTAGTTAGCAGCACGACTAATTTTAAATGTCTAAGCATGACAGTCGTGCTGAGCAGATTACACGTTATTTATTATCTTGCAGGAGCATGCTGCCACTATGAGTCTTTTCTGGATTCCTTTACTACCTGCCTTGGGAGTACTAGCACCACTGCTATCTCAGCGTTTTGGCAGAACCCGGTGTGCATTTGCAACGGCTGCAGCGCCAGCGCTGGCCTTGTTGCTGCTATTATTTAGTGCCCCGGCTGTATTTAGAGGTGAAACACTGATAGCAACAGCCAATTGGGTTCCAGCACTGAGTATGGATATCTCTTTTCGCTTGGATGGCCTGGCTTTTCTGTTTGCCCTGCTTATTTTAGGTATCGGCTTACTCATAATTCTCTATGCACGTTACTACCTCTCAGCCAAGGACAACATGGCGCAGTTTTATGCCTATTTAATGTTGTTTATGACCGCCATGCTGGGGATTGTCTTGTCTAACAATTTGATTCAGTTGTGGATGTTCTGGGAGCTAACCAGCATCAGTTCATTCCTGCTGATCAGTTTCTGGCATGGAAACACCGAGGGACGCAAGGGTGCTCGTATGGCACTGACGGTCACCGGTGCAGGCGGGCTCGCCTTATTAGCCGGTCTTATTTTAATTGGTAAGATTGTCGGTAGCTATGATCTGCAAACTGTCCTTGAAAGCGGCGATATCATTCGTGCCCATGCGGCTTATCCGGTTGCGCTGATATTGGTGCTATTAGGAGCCTTCACCAAGTCAGCTCAGTTTCCGTTTCATTTCTGGTTACCGCATGCGATGGCAGCCCCCACTCCCGTTAGTGCGTACTTACACTCAGCGACAATGGTAAAAGCCGGTATCTTTTTGATGGCGCGCTTTTATCCCGCGCTGGCGGGTACCGAGCTGTGGATCATTATTGTCACCCTCACCGGACTGGCGACGCTGCTACTGGGGGCCTACACGGCGTTATTTAAGCATGACCTCAAGGGATTGCTGGCTTACTCAACCATCAGTCACCTGGGCCTGATTACCCTGCTGCTGGGTATGGGAACTGAGCTGGCCGCCATTGCCGCTATTTTTCATATTATCAACCATGCCACCTTTAAAGCCTCTTTGTTTATGGCGGCGGGGATCATCGACCATGAGGCCGGCACGCGAGATATGCGTCGTCTTAACGGTTTGTGGAAGTTCATGCCTTACACTGCCACCCTGGCGATGGTGGCCGCGGCTTCGATGGCGGGTGTGCCGCTATTAAACGGCTTCTTGTCAAAAGAGATGTTCTTTGCAGAGACACTGCTGCAGCACACCCTGGGTTCCTTGTCCTGGATGGTGCCCGTTCTGGCAACTCTGGCAGCGGTCTTCTCGGTGGCTTACTCGTTGCGTTTTATCCACGATGTGTTTTTCAATGGCGAGCCGGTTGATCTGCCCAAGATCCCGCATGAACCCCCTCGTTATATGAAAGTACCCGTCGAAATACTGGTTGGACTCTGCTTGTTAGTCGGTCTGTTTCCAGGCTTCATGGTCGGCAGTCTGCTCTATTCGGCGTCTGCAGCCGTACTGGGTGGCGAAGTGCCCTATTATTCTCTGTCTATCTGGCACGGCTTCAACCTGGCACTGATCATGAGCATAGTCGCTATGGTTCTGGGTGTTATCATTTACCATAACCGCCGCAAACTGTTTAAGTTTCAGAGCCAGTTCCCGGAAACCGACGCCAAGCTGGTGTTTGAAAGCCTGATGCAATGTCTTGTCCGGGGATCAACGAAGATTAATCAGTTTTTTGAGAATGGTTCGCTGCAGCGCTACCTGTTCCTACTCTTTTTAATGGTGATAGTGTTCGCTGGAAAACCGCTGTTGCAACTGGTACAAACCACCGGTGATCGCGAACAACTACCCCTTAATAGCATCAGCATAGTACTCGCTGTCATTCTGATATTTGCGGCACTCGCCACGGTTATCTGGCACCGCCAGCGTTACATATCCTTGCTGACGCTGTCGGTGGTAGGCTTAATTGTTTCCGTGTCATTTACGTATTTTTCAGCCCCTGACCTGGCCCTCACACAATTGTCAGTTGAAGTGGTCACTATAATATTATTGATGCTGGCGTTGTTTTTCCTGCCGCAACAGACGCCCAAGGAGTCTAGCCCCGGACGTGTGGCGCGAGACCTGGGTGTTGCCGCCCTGGTCGGTGGTATTTTTGGAACGCTTAACTATGCCATCATGACCCGTTCTGGTCTGAGCATTTCGGATTTCTTCCTGGAAAACAGCAAACCTGGCGGCGGTGGCACCAATGCCGTCAACGTCATCCTGGTAGATTTCCGTGGTTTCGATACCTTTGGTGAGATTCTGGTACTAGGTATTGCGGCTTTGGGTATTTTCAAACTGATCAATCGGATGAAAATATCCAAGCCGTCTGGGGATATTAAAGGGCGTAATTGGACTCAAGACAGCCATCCAATGATACTGCGAACGGTTTCCCAGTCGCTATTACCACTGGCGCTACTGGTATCAGCTTATATTTTCCTTCGCGGCCATAATCTACCAGGCGGTGGATTTATTGCCGGACTGATCACCGCTGTCGCCATCATCCTGCAATACATTGCCCATGGTGTTGATTGGATTAAACCTCGCCTTAAGGTCAACTATCAATGGTCTATTGCCATCGGTGTATTGATTGCAGCCGCCACCGGCGCTGGCAGTTGGCTGTTTGGAAGGCCCTTCCTGACCAGTTGGTTTGATTATTTCCATCTGCCTTGGATTGGTGAGTTTGAGTTAGCCAGCGCCATAGTCTTTGACCTTGGCGTCTACATTACCGTGGTAGCAGCGACACTGCTGATCCTGGCGAACCTTGGCAAGCTGACAACATCGCACCGTCCTAAAATGGAGGATAAATCCTAATGGAAACGCTTTTTGCTCTTTGCGTGGGCGTACTCACCACCTGCGGTGTATTTTTAATTCTGAGAGGGCGTACCTTTCCTGTCGTAATTGGCTTAACCCTGCTGAGCTACGCCGTCAATCTGTTTCTGTTTGCCAGTGGTCGCCTGTCAGTTAACTCGGCGGCCGTTATCGGTGCCAGTGATACTTATGTCGACCCACTACCTCAAGCACTGGTACTGACGGCTATCGTCATAGGCTTTGCCATGACCGCTTTTGTTGTGATTTTGTCCATGCGCGGACGTGGTGATCTAGGCAACGACCACGTTGATGGACGCATCCCCGATCATTCTTCACTGTCAGATAAGGAGCGAGGTTGATGTCGCAGCATCTGGTTATTCTGCCGTTCCTGCTCCCAATCGTCGCGGGCTTGCTACTGCTTTTACCGCCGATTCAGAATAGTTTGCAGCGTCAACGCATCTTTGCCGTCATCGCGGCGAGTGTGTTGATCCTGATATCAGCCAACCTACTGCACACGGCTTACAGCCAAGGTACCCAGATTTATATGCTGGGTGATTGGTCGCCGCCCTTCGGTATCGTACTGGTAGCCGATGTGCTGGCTAGCCTATTGGTGTTGCTCACCGCGATTCTTGGCTTGGCGTCTATCCTGTTCGCTACAGCAGGTGACGATGAAACCGGCATGTATTACCACACTCTGATCCTGTTACTTGTAGCCGGTGTCAATGGTGCCTTTCTGACCGGTGATCTATTCAACCTGTTTGTTTGCTTTGAAATTCTACTCATTGCCTCTTATGCATTGCTGATTCATGGGGGTGGCAAGCAAAAGACCCAGGCCAGTTTGCACTATGTAATTTTGAACCTGGTAGGCTCAAGTGTTTTCCTGTTTGCTCTGGGTATTCTCTACGGCATGCTCGGCACATTGAATATTGCCGATATGGCCGTCAAGGTAAACCTGCTGAATCACGACGACCAATTACTGGTCAAGGTAGCCGGTTTGCTGCTACTGGTAGTATTTGGTCTCAAGTCGGCTATGCTGCCGTTGCACTTTTGGTTACCACGGACCTATGCAGTGGCCAGCGCTCCAGTGGCAGCGATGTTTGCCATTATGACCAAGGTGGGGATATACAGTATTTTCCGCGTTCATACTGTCATTTTTGGTGATTTTGCCGGAGAGCTGGCTAATATCGCCCAGTTCTGGCTCTGGCCTATCGCTATTCTAACCCTATTCATAGGGGCTATAGGTTCACTGGCAAGCTCCAATCTGCGCATGCTAACAGCAAATATGATTTTAATTTCAGTAGGTACGCTATTGGTGGGTGCCGCACTGGGTAGTGAACAGTCAGCGGGGGCGGCATTTTATTACCTATTACACACCACACTGGTATCAGCGGCCATGTTCCTGATCGCTGATATGATCACCCGTCAGAGAGGTAAAGCCGAAGACCGTTTTGTGCCTGCACGCATGATGAAGCAACGTGACCTGCTAGCCGGACTGTTTTTTGTAGCCGCAGTAGCCATGGTCGGCATGCCGCCACTGTCCGGTTTTATTGGTAAGGCTCTAATGATGCAATCGGCACAAACTGGCGCCGAAATGGTTTGGTCTTGGACAGCTATTTTGCTGGCAAGTCTTGCCGCAATCGTTGCCTTATCACGCGCAGGTACCACCTTGTTCTGGAGGGTAACGGGTAGTACCGCTGATGGCGAAGATGTAAAAATGCCGAAACTGATCGCTGTTGCTATTTTGTTGCTATGCTCACCACTGATGGTGCTGTTTGCCGGCCCAGTTACTGCTCTGACCGCTGAAGCCGCCGCAGCTCTGTACAACCCGGAACTATCAGTACAAGCCCTACTACCTCAACTGCTGACACTTTCAGGAGGGCAATAAGATGCTTGCCAAACCACGCTTTCGCTGGTTACCTATGCCGTATCACAGCATCTTGCTGTTTATGACCTGGTTGCTACTAAACAACACAGTAGCACCGGGACATCTGGTGCTGGGGGCCTTTCTGGCCCTGGGTATCCCGATGCTGACCAGCGGCTTGAGCAAACCGCAGCCGGCGCTGCACAAGCCGTTGAAAACCGCACGTTATGCCCTGCTGGTTCTAGGCGACATTATCACCGCCAATCTTGAAGTCGCTCGTCAAGTGATGGGACCGATTAAAGAGCTGCATCCAGCGCTGATTGCTATGCCACTGGATATTGAGGGGGATCTTCCTATTACCCTGCTGGCAAGCACGATTTCACTCACACCTGGAACCGTCAGCTCGGAAGTGTCGGAATGCAAGAAATTCATTTACATTCATGCACTGTCAATGACCGATGAAGCCGAACTGATTGCCACCATTAAACAGCGTTACGAAAAACCGCTGATGGAGATTTTTTCATGCTAGCCTGGACTGTCATTCTGGTGGGCATCATGGTTGTGATTGCTCTGATGCTAAATCTCTGGCGCCTTTTTGCCGGTCCGGATCTGGCCGATCGCTTGCTGGCGCTGGATACTATGTATATCAACAGTATTGCTCTTATCATCTTGCTAGGGATTTGGTTCAGCACAACGCTTTATTTTGAAGCCGCTCTGCTGATCGCCATGCTGGGTTTTGTGAGTACGGCGGCCTTGTGTAAATACTTATTACGCGGCGACATTATTGAATAAGGTAGGTGTAAATGAATTTTCTACTCGAACTGATTGTATCCATATTTTTGCTGACCGGTGGTGTATTTATTCTGGTAGGTTCCATCGGTTTGGTAAGGCTGCCGGATTTCTTCATGCGCCTGCATGCACCGACTAAAGCCACTACACTGGGTATGGGAGGCTTACTAATTGCATCGATGATCCTGTTTACGTTACGCGAACCTGGCCACATCAGTGTTCATGAACTGCTAATCACCCTGTTTTTGTTCATTACAGCACCCGTGAGTGCGCACATGATGGCAAAAACAGCGCTGCATCAGAAACTGAAGATGATGAAGCGTACACAGGGACAACATTTGGTGGAAACAGCCGCACGTCAGGAAGCGCCTGCGCAAGCCAAAGCATCAGAGAACACGCTCTAAATATCTTAAGAAACTGAGAGATCCGCGCTTATGCGGTCGAGAATCGGCTGATTAGCCGCTGGGAAAGGGTAGTGATTCAATTCAGAGGCATCTACCCATGCCAGGGGCTGACCTTCACAGCCTCTGGCTTCCCCTTTGAAAGCCGTCACGCTAAAAACATCCAGTAACACATGACGCTCAGGATATTCGTAGGGTATCTGTATAAACGGCTGGGCAGCCGTCACCTGAATGCCCAACTCTTCAAACAGTTCCCTATCCAGTGCCTGACGCGCACTCTCATCTACCTCAACTTTACCACCGGGGAACTCCCATAACCCACCCTGATGCTTATCGAGCGGACGGCGTGCGATCAGGATACGTCCCAAAGGATCGTATATGACAGCCGCCGCCACATGCAGTGTTTGGCGAGACTCTGAAACCTGTTCAGGAGCGGTATTCGGCATTGATCTTGACATAATCATGTGACAGATCGGTGGTCCAGACACTTTCCTGAACCTGACCGCGGTTCAGCGACACACGAATCAAAATAGTGTCTTTGTTCATGACCGCCTGACCCTGTTCTTCAGTATAACTATCGGCACGACCACCCTGCTTAACAATCGCAATATCATCAAGCCAGATAGCGACTTCATCAACATCCAGTTCGCTAACACCAGCACGGCCGACACAGGCCAGAATACGGCCCCAGTTGGGGTCACTGGCAAACAGCGCGGTTTTCACTAAAGGTGAGTGTGCAATGGTGTAAGCCACTTTTAAGGCTTCATCAACACTGGCCGCTTTTTCAACACGCACTTCAACAAATTTGGTAGCCCCTTCTCCGTCTTTAACAATTGCCTGTGCCAGCTCCAGCATCACGTCGCGTAAGCCAGCAACAAACTTATCCATCAAGGCCGGTTCCATATCACTCAGCTCAACACCACTTTGACCTGTAGCGACCAGCATGCAGGCATCGTTGGTAGAGGTGTCACCATCTACGGTAATACGGTTAAAGGTCTGCTCATTCACCTGGCTCAGCAGTCGCTGCAGCAGGTTAGCATCGATAATGGCATCGGTAGCGATATAACCCAGCATGGTCGCCATGTTGGGCATGATCATGCCCGAGCCTTTGGAGATGCCGGTTATAGTAATCAACTTACCTTGATGGTCTATCTGCACACTGTGGCCTTTCGCACGCGTATCCGTGGTCATGATACCCTGAGCCGCTTCAAGCCAGTGATTTTCATCAAGGTTATCCAGTGCTGCATCCAGCGCAGACACCACCTTAGCAACCGGCAGAGGCTCACCGATAACACCGGTAGAGAAAGGCAGTACAGATTCTGTATCTACACGGGTTTTCTCTGCCAGAGCCGCACAACAAGCGCTGGCGGCGTCTAAACCGGCTGCTCCTGTGCCAGCATTGGCATTACCGGTATTCACCAGCATGTAGCGAGGCAGAGCACCACAAGCAAGATGCTTTTTCGCTAATAGGACTGGTGCTGCACAAAACTGATTACGGGTAAAAACGCCAGCGATCGTAGCGTCTACCGGAATTTCCATCACAACAATATCTTTACGTCCCGGTTTTTTGATACCGGCAGACGCAATACCCAGACGAAACCCTTTGACCGGATGCAGTTCCAGTTTTTTTTCAGCACCTACTGCCATGTTGCCTTCCTCAGTTATGCGCTGGTGTTAAATTTTACCGTGGCATTGTTTGTATTTTTTACCTGAACCACAAGGACAGGGCTCATTGCGGCCTACTTTGGGCACATCACGCACGAAGGGTTCCTGTTTATCGCCTTCAGCACCTGCATCAGCCTCCTTATCCTCATCAGCCTGTTGCATGGCACTGCTTTGAGAATGTTCAAAGTTCATTTTCTGACGCTCAGCCGCTTCACGACGCTGACGCTCAATCGCTTCAACATCCTCAGGCTCACGAACCTTCACATGACTGATAATGCGTACGACATCCTTTTTAATATTCTCGAGCAGCGCCTGGAATAATTGGAAGGATTCGCGCTTGTATTCCTGTTTTGGATTCTTCTGTGCATAACCACGCAGGTGTATACCCTGACGCAGTAGGTCCATAGTTTGCAGGTGCTCTTTCCAGAGGGTGTCCAGCACCTGCAACATCACCTGCTTCTCGAACAGACGCATGGTCTCCGCACCGACCAACTGCTCTTTCTCGGCATATTTATCACTAATAGCCGTATGAATTTTACCGCGCAGGGGCTCTTCATGCAGCAGCTTATCTTCATCCAGCCATTGCTGAATTGGCAGTTCAATAGAGAATTCAGTGTTCAACGCTTTTTCAAGGCCAGCCACGTCCCAGGTTTCGGCCAGACTTTCCGGAGCAATAAAGTCACTGATGGTTGTGTCGATCACTTCTTCACGTATTGCAACGATGGTTTCGGAAATATCATTAGTCGCCATCAGGTCATTACGCTGTTCATAGATTACACGGCGCTGATCGTTGGCCACATCATCGTATTCAAGCAGATTTTTACGTATATCAAAGTTGCGCCCTTCAACTTTCCGTTGGGCTTTTTCAATCGCGTTGCTGACCATTTTGTGTTCGATGGCCTCACCCTTGTCCATACCCAAGGCCTGCATAAACTGGCGGATACGGTCAGAGGCGAAAATACGCATCAGATCATCTTCCATCGACAGGAAGAAACGTGAAGAACCTGGATCGCCCTGGCGACCCGCACGTCCCCGCAACTGGTTATCGATGCGGCGTGATTCATGCCGTTCCGTACCGATGATATGCAAACCTCCAGCGGCAACTACCTGCTCATGGCGCTGCTGCCAATCGGCCTTAGCCGCTTCTATCTGCTCAGTGGTGGGGTTTTCCAGAGCATCCAACTCAACTTCGAGTTTCCCACCCAGCATGATATCGGTACCACGACCGGCCATATTGGTGGCAATGGTAATAGCACCAGGGCAGCCAGCATTGGCAATGATACCCGCTTCACGTCCGTGATTTTTGGCGTTCAAAACATTATGAGTGATCTTCTCTTGTATCAGCATCTTGGACAAAACTTCAGATGAACCGACGGATGCTGTACCCACCAGAACCGGCTGTCCTTTTTCCTGACAGTTACGGATCTCTTTGACGATGGCGTTAAACTTTTCTTCGATGGTCAGGTAAACCAAATCATTGTAGTCAGTTCTCTGCACCGATTGGTTGGTCGGAATCACAACCACATCCAGGCCATAAATCTGACGCAGTTCGAAGGCTTCGGTATCAGCTGTACCGGTCATACCAGACAGCTTTTCGTACAGCCTGAAGTAGTTCTGGAAGGTAGTAGAAGCCAGAGTCTGGCTTTCCAATTGAATTTTGACACCTTCTTTGGCTTCAACCGCCTGGTGCAAGCCTTCAGACCAGCGACGTCCCGGCATAATACGACCGGTATGTTCGTCAACGATCACCACCTGTTGATTCTGGACGATATAGTCTTTATCACGCTCAAACAGGTAATGGGCACGCAGCCCTGCCAGCACATGGTGCAGCAGGTTGAGATTGCCGGAGGCATAGAGGCTTTCATCTTCCTGCAACAATCCCTCTTCACGCAGCAGATCTTCCACTAGCTGGTGACCGGCTTCGGTAAGCTCAACTGTGCGGTTTTTTTCATCCACCACAAAGTGTTCTTCAATAATTTGCGTATCATCTTTAACATCAACCTCACCGAAGAACTGCTTCAGTTTTGGAATGATTTTATTGATATGCGCATACATGGCCGAGCTGTCTTCAGCCGGACCTGAAATAATTAGTGGTGTGCGAGCTTCATCGATGAGGATGGAGTCAACTTCATCGACGATGGCAAAATTGAAGCCACGCTGTACCTTGTCTTCAACACTGAACGCCATGTTATCGCGCAGATAATCAAAGCCGAATTCATTGTTAGTACCGTAAGTGATGTCGCAGGCATAGGCTTCGCGCTTGCCCGCATTGTCCTGACCGGAAATAATTACACCGACGCTCAAACCCAGCGCTTCATACAGTGGGCGCATCCATTCAGCATCGCGGCTGGCCAGGTAGTCGTTCACAGTAACAACATGTACGCCCTTGCCGCTGATGGCGTTGAGGTAAGCGGGCAGTGTAGCCACCAGCGTTTTACCTTCACCGGTTTTCATCTCGGCCACTTTGCCTTCGTGAAGGGAAATACCACCGATCATTTGCACATCAAAGTGACGAAGGCCCATCACCCGACGAGAGACTTCTCGCACAGTAGCAAAGGCTTCCGGCAGTAGCTTCGTTAGTGAGTCGCCCGCTTCAAAACGCTGCCGGTAGGCAGTCGACAGTGCCTTAAGCTCATCATCACTCAGTTGTTCCATCTGCACTTCCAGTGCATTGATGTCCTTAACGACGCGCCCCATACGTTTGAGTTCACGATCGTTTTTGCTTCCGAAGACCTTTTTCAACAGTGATGTGAGCATAATTCAACTTTTACCGTTAATTGGATGTTATTCGCGCAATGTCCATCGCGGAAAGAGCACATTATTCTACAGTGATTCCTGTAGATAATTGAGTTTCCAGACGCAATGTTCAACCCCTACAGGTCGATATAGACAAAAAAAGCCGGACAAGAACCGGCTTTCTGCTGTTATTTTGTTCTTTAGTGGGTTAAAAACACCCGTAAATAGAATCAAATAGCGGCTGCCGGGCGTAGAAAAGCTATGGGGGATGCCTGCTCCATCGTCTCAAAAGTGACTATTTCATAGGCATCTTCGGTTTCCAGCAGTTTCCTGAGCAGCAGGTTATTCAGGTGATGACCTGATTTATAGCCGTAATATTCGCCGATCAGACTTTTTCCCAGTAAATACAGATCCCCGACCGCATCAAGAATCTTGTGTTTGACAAACTCGTTTTCGTAGCGCAAACCCTCTTCATTCAGCACCCGGTAGTCATCTACTACAATGGCATTATCGAAACTGCCACCCAGTGCCAGATTCTGTGAGCGCAGAAATTCGATATCACGCATAAACCCAAAGGTTCTGGCACGACTGACTTCACGCACAAACGCGGTGCTGGAAAAATCCAGGCAGGCTTCCAAATGACGATCCGTAAAGGCCGGATGGTCAAACTCGATACGAAAACCGACCTTATAACCTTCATAAGGCTTGAAACTGGCTGTTTTGCCGTCCACTTCAACCGTGACCGGCTTTTTGATACGCACAAATTGCTTGGCTGCATTTTGCTCAGCAATACCCGCTGACTCTATCAAAAACACGAAGGGTGCCGCACTGCCATCCATGATCGGCACTTCTTCAGCCGTTAGATCGACGTATAGATTATCAATCCCCAGCCCGGCAAGCGCCGACATCAAATGTTCAACTGTTGCCACACGAACACCGTCCACCGATAAATTGGTAGACAACACCGTATCAACTACATGGGTAGCAAAACCCGGAATTTCCACCACCGGATCCTGATCCACACGCCGGAAAACGATACCGGTATTGACCGCTGCCGGCCTCAGGGTCAAATAGACTTTCTGACCGCTATGCAGTCCGATACCCGTCGCCCGTATGCTCGTTTTCAGTGTGCGTTGCTTAATCATTACAATTCGCCAGATAACCACAAAAATAAATGAGAATGATAACAGACTCAGCCCATTTCAGGCAATCGGCCCATAAGGCCGCTGCCTTTAATCCGCCTGGCGTCTGAGGAAGGTTGGAATATCCAACTCACCATAATCCTTGCGTTTACCTGTCTCTTTATCATGGCTATCCGGCTTATCCAGCAACGCTTCCTGCTTCTGCCGGCGCAGGACTGACGGTAGCTCGATTTCTTCCTGACGCAGATCGACTTTCGGTGCTTCAGAAGCCACCAACTTGAACTCTTTTTCTTTTGGGCGATCAAGGCCGGTAGCGACTACTGTCACACGCAGCTCGTCCACCATGTCTGGATCAATCACTGTACCGATTACAATGGTCGCATCGGCATCAGCGCATTCTTCGATAATTTCACCGATTTCACTGTATTCACCCAGACTCAGATCCAGTCCAGCGGTGATATTAACCAGAATACCACGCGCACCACGCAGATCGATATCTTCCAGTAGCGGGCTCATGATGGCAGAACGTGCGGCTTCCTGTGCGCGTTTATCTCCCTTGGCAATGCCTGTACCCATCATCGCCATGCCCATTTCAGACATTACGGTTTTGACATCGGCAAAGTCGACGTTAACCATACCGGTACAGGTGATCAGATCGGAAATGCCCTTTACCGCTCCTTTTAGTACATCATTGGCGGTATTGAATGCATTGATCAGGCTGGTGTTCTTACCCAGCACCGCAATCAGCTTCTCATTCGGGATGATGATCAATGAATCCACATTTTCACGCAGCTCACGTATCCCTTCCTCAGCGATGGCCATCCGCTTGCGCCCTTCAAAACGGAAAGGACGGGTCACCACAGCGACCGTCAGAATGCCCATTTCACGGGCAATCTGTGCCACAATCGGCGCCGCTCCGGTACCTGTACCACCGCCCATACCGGCGGTAATAAAGACCATATCAGCCCCTTTGAGACTTTCAGCAATACGGTCACGATCTTCCAGTGCCGCTTTGCGTCCGATCTCCGGATTAGCACCGGCCCCCAACCCCTTGGTCAATCCACCACCAATATGTAGGGCTGCACGCGTTGCCAGGCGTTCCAGTGCCTGCGCATCGGTGTTGGCGCAGATGAACTCTACCCCGCCCAGATCATCGGATACCATGTGTTGAACGGCGTTACCGCCCCCCCCACCGACACCAATTACTTTAATGACGGCTTCCTGAGGTACATTATCAATTAATTCAAACATTTTTTTCCTCCCCTGACATGCCTGCTTTTACCTTCCGGTCATGCCACGCTTAACGATTCATTCAGAAGTGACGCTTAAACCAGTCTTTTACTCGACTCACCAGATCACCGACCTGTGGACGCTGCAGACGTTTTTCGCGCATTTCCGGTACAATTTCTTTTGCTGTTGGTTTCTGCTCCGCTTTTGCATAGTGCAGTAACCCGATTCCGGTTGCGTAAATCGGGTTTTTAAGCAGCGATTCCATACCCCGGACGCCTTGCGGAAGCGCCAGTCTAACTGGCATATGGAAGATTTCTTCCGCCAGCTCAACCGCCCCTTCCATTTTTGATGTACCCCCGGTCAGCACGATGCCTGCAGCGATCAGGTCTTCAAAACCTGAACGTCGCAACTCGGCCTGCACCAAGGCAAACAACTCTTCATAACGCGGCTCGACCACCTCAGCCAGTGACTGCCTGGACAGATCTCTGGCGGGACGGTCACCCACACTGGGCACCTTGATGGTTTCATCAGGGCGAGCTAACTGTGCCAAGGCACAGGCATATTTAATCTTGATTTTCTCGGCATGCTGCGTCGGTGTACGCAGCGCCATGGCAATATCATTAGTAACTTGATCGCCTGCAATAGGGATAACCGCTGTATGACGGATAGACCCATCAGTAAACACGGCAATATCTGTGGTACCGCCACCGATATCCACGATGCAAACACCTAAATCCTTTTCATCTTCAGCCAGTACGGCATAGCTGGAGGCCAGTTGCTCAAGCACGATGGCATCGACATCCAAACCACAACGACGGATACATTTATCAATATTCTGAATCGCATTGGACGCACCGGTAACCAGGTGCACCTTGGCTTCCAGACGCACTCCAGACATTCCCAGAGGCTCTTTAATACCTTCTTGCGTATCGATCAGGTACTCCTGCGGCAGAATATGTAATATGCGCTGATCAGCTGGTATCGCTACAGCGCGAGCGGCGTCGATCACTCGCTCCAGATCATATTCAGAGACCTCACGATCCCTCACCGCGACAATTCCGTGGGAATTCAGACTGCTGATGTGATTACCAGCAATCCCCACCGTCACGGAGTGAATCTTGCATCCAGCCATCAATTCAGCTTCTTCAACTGCACGCTGTATCGCACTAACAGTTGATTCAATATTCACCACCACGCCACGCTTCATACCGTGAGAAGGCTGTGAACCAACACCGACTATCTCAATACCGCCGTCAGCACAGACTTCCCCTACCAAACACACCACTTTCGATGTGCCTATATCCAGTGCAACGATCATACTGTGATCTGATGTCGCTCTTTTATCCTGCATCGCCTTGCCTCTCTTCGGTGCGCCATCTGACAGCCACACCGTTGGTGTACCTTATATCAACCTGTTCAATCTTATCCGCCGACTGGCTGAGCTCAGTTTCATAGATACTGATGAAACGCCTTAATCTGGGCATCAACTGTTCTCGCCCGGCCACAACCTGGATGCCGTTATCCAACTCCAGATTCCAGGCCCCACGACTTTCCAGTGACAGTCCTGTAATACGCAAACCTGAACGGGCAAACAGCACACTCAGGTCATGATACTGTTCGATAATCGCGCGCGTTTCGTGCGCCGGACCATTAAGCCTGGGTAAAAATTCATAGCCAGCACTCAAATCCGGCCAGAAAATATCGCCCTGATGATTCAACAGTCCGCGCTCACCCCAGCGCGCCACAGGCACCTGCTCAGCAATAGCGACATGCACCGCCGCTGGCCATTGACGCCGTACTTCAGCCATGTGCACCCAGGGATTAGCCAGTGTCGCATCACGCAAACTGCGCAGATCCAGCGACAAGATCGGTGCCTTAACCTCTGTTGCCAGGTGACTTGCCAAGGCCTGGCCATCGAGATAACGCATCTGCCCGCTGATACTGACTGCGCTAACTGGTTTATCCAACCAGGCCAATGCTTTACCCGCCAATCCAAGTACCAGGGCCGCAAACAGTAACAACAATCCCAGCAACATCACTACCCGCTTAATGGCCGGAGGTTCAACCAATTGCTCAGACTGGCGTTGCACGGCCACAGCACCACGTACCGGTGCAACCGGTTGCGGGTCTTGCTTCAGCCAGGGCAACGACAAATTCATTTTCAGCTCTCCCTATCCCGTTTGGCCGTACGAAGAATTTCAACCACCAATTCCGAGAAACTCATACCGGCCTGTTTTGCCGCCATAGGTACCAGGCTATGGTCTGTCATACCAGGCAGGGTGTTCACTTCCAGCAACAGAAACTCTCCCGCACTGTTCATCATCACATCCACCCGGCCCCAACCACGGCAACCCACAGCACTAAAAGCCTTAACTGCCAGGGTTTGCAGCGCCTTATGCTTCGCTTCAGTCAGACCATGCTCAAACAGGTAACGGGTATCATTGGATTCGTACTTGGCATTAAAATCGTAAAAGTCGTGAGAGGTTTCCAACTTGATCACAGGCAGAGCCGCATCACGCAAGACAGCCAGGGTAAATTCAGACCCCTGCACCCACTGCTCCGCAATCACCAGATTGTCATAGCGGGCCGCTTCCGCATAAGCCGCCTGCAACTGCGCCAGGTCCATGACACGACTCATGCCTATACTGGAACCTTCATGTACGGGTTTGACCATCATCGGAAAGCCCAGCTTGTCGGCTACAGCCTGTAAGTCAGTATCTGCATTAAGCTCAGCAAAAGGCGGTGTGGGAAAACCGGCTCCCAGCCAAAGCTGCTTGCAACGCAGCTTATCCATTCCCAACGCAGAGGCAGCCACACCACTGCCGGTATAAGGCTTTTTCAGCATTTCCAGCAAGCCCTGCAAGGTGCCATCTTCTCCACCACGGCCATGCAGAATCAAAAAAGCACGATCAAACTCGGCTTCAAGTAATTGCGCAACCGGATCAGCTCCCTTGGCGCACAGATCGATAGCAAAGGCATCAACGCCGGCCTGACATAAACCTTTCAATACTTCGGCACCACTACGCAGTGAGATACTGCGTTCAGCGGAGTCTCCGCCCATCAGCACGGCCACTCGCCCAAAAGTCTGCTTTTCAGCCGCGCTTATTTCAAATGCTTTCATTGCTGTACCTCACCGACACGGCTTAGATTCAGTTTGCTTAGCGTATGCGCCAGGGTAGTAATATCACCGGCCCCCTGGGTCAACAGCAGATCACCGGGACGCAACAAAGTACTCAGCAACTCTGGAAGGTCATCTGTTGATTCCACAAACACCGGTTCCATGCCACGCTGACGTATGGATCGGCACAGGCTGCGGGTATCGGCACCAGGAATTGGCTGCTCACCAGCGGCATAGACCTCCAGCATCAGTAGCAGATCTGTTTCTGACAACACCCGGGCAAAGTCTTCATACAGATCGCGCGTGCGGGTGTAGCGGTGTGGCTGATACACCATCACCAATCGGCGGTCCGGCCAACCATCACGAATAGCCTGAATAACCGCTTCCACTTCGCGGGGATGGTGACCATAATCATCCACAAGCGTTACGTCCCCTCCCGTGACAGGTACTTCGCCTAAAATCTGGAAACGACGACCCACACCTTCAAATTTCTCCAATGCCCGACAGATGGAGGCATCCGCCAAGCCTTCATCGGTAGCCACAGCAATACAGGCCAAGGCATTGAGTACGTTGTGGCGACCCGGCATATTCAGAGTGACATTCAACGGCTCATGTCCGCTGGGACGCTCGACTCGGAAACGGGTCTGCAAGCCTTCCATGTGCAGATCAACGGCTCTGAAATCAGCCCCTTCATTAAAACCGTAGGTCAGTATTGGACGGCTTACCTGTGGCAGAATTTCAACAACCACCGGATCATCGGTACACATCACTGCCAACCCGTAAAAGGGAAGATTGTGCAAGAAGTTAACAAATGTCTGCTTGAGCACATTAAAGTCACCGCCATAGGTATCCATATGGTCAGCATCGATATTGGTGACGATTGCCACCATAGGCTGCAGGTGTAGAAAGGACGCATCACTTTCATCTGCCTCAGCCACCAGGTAACGACTACCACCTAACTGTGCATTGGTGCCAGCACTGTTAAGCCGCCCACCGATAACAAAGGTCGGATCCAGTCCAGCCTCTGCCATCACCGAGGCCAACAGGCTGGTGGTGGTGGTCTTACCGTGTGTGCCGGCCACCGCGATACCATGCCGATAGCGCATCAGTTCTGCCAACATCTCGGCACGACGCACTACGGGAATACGTGACTGACGTGCAGCGATCAATTCTGGATTATCTTCGGCTACAGCCGTAGAAATCACCACCACATCGGCCATTTCGACGTTGCTTTGCTGATGACCTATATATATCCGCGCACCAAGAGTTGCCAGGCGGTCGGTTACAACCGAGTCGCGAATATCGGAACCAGAGATGGTATATCCCTGATTCAACAAAACTTCGGCAATACCACACATACCAACACCGCCGATGCCGACAAAATGGATTTGACGGATACGACGCATTTCAGGCACTTCATACACGCCCATCGCATCATTTTTACTCATGCCATTACCTCCAGACAGGCTTCAGCTAACTGCCTTCCAGCTTCCGGCTTACCCTGATTACGTGCTAACTGCGCCATTTTTAACAAACGCTCACGTTGATTGAGCTTGCTCAACAACTGATGCAATACATCACTACTTAAATCGGCTTGCTGTACCAGTTCCGCTGCGCCACAATTCACCAGAAACTGTGCATTGGCCGTCTGGTGATCATCCACAGCGAAGGGAAAAGGCACGAGAATTGCTGCCACACCGG
This sequence comes from Nitrincola sp., assembly GCF_048264025.1. Taxonomy (NCBI): domain Bacteria; kingdom Pseudomonadati; phylum Pseudomonadota; class Gammaproteobacteria; order Oceanospirillales; family Oceanospirillaceae; genus Nitrincola; species Nitrincola sp. The sequence goes on along the minus strand of NZ_JBLXDN010000002.1, from coordinate 170,031 downwards.
CAATAGCCAGCTCGCTCACTGTGAGGGCACCCGAGCGACACAGCACCAGATCAGCCCAGCCAAAGGCTTCATCCATTTGTTCAATAAAGGGCACCACGCGCGCCGCTATTCCGAGTGATTCATAATGCTCAAGCGTCTGTTTATGATGAGTTTGTCCTGTCTGGTGCCACACTTCCGGACGTGCTTCGGCAGGTATCCTGGCCAGCACTTCGGGTAAACGTTCATTGATGGCTTTAGCCCCCAGACTGCCACCTACCACCAGCAGGCGGATGGGCCCTGTCCGGTCTTGCATCCGCTCAGCTGGTTCTGGCAATTCCAAGATCGGTCCTCTGACCGGATTACCGATAGTATCTTTATCCTGGCACTGCTCAAAGGCACCAGGAAAAGCCTGTAATACGCGCGTTGCAATACGTGCAAGCACCTTGTTAGTCATCCCCGGAATGGCATTTTGTTCATGTATCACCACCGGTATACCCATAAGGCGTGCGGCCAACCCACCCGGTCCGGAAGCAAAACCACCCATACCCAACACCACGGCTGGCTTCACACGTTTGATGACGGCCCTGGCCGCCAATACCGCTTTCAGCAGGCTGATGGGCGCGGTCAGCAATCGCAGCGCCCCTTTACCTCTCAAACCAGCCACAGGTATGCAATTCAGTTTGATATCCGCAGCAGGAACCACTCTGGCTTCAATACCACTTGCTGTTCCCAACCATTCCACATGCACACCTTGAGCACGTAACAAGTCAGCTGTTGCCAGAGCCGGAAATACATGTCCACCTGTGCCGCCAGCCATCACCAACAGCGTTTTTGTTGTTTCAGCCGTCATGCGATTGCCCTCCTTGTGGCTTTACGCGAACTACTAGGTTTGCCTGATGCCGATAAAGCAGCCACTTCTGCACGTTTCAGCTCATAATCAATACGTAATACGATGGCGATCATGATGGATGAAGCCAGCAAACTGCTGCCACCATAGCTCAGCAATGGCAACGTCAGCCCTTTGGTTGGCAAAGCGCCGACATTGACACCGATATTGATCAGTGCTTGTCCGGCAAAAACAAAAGCGAAGCCATAACAGACATAGCCCATGAAAAACTGCTGCTGCTTTTCAGCTCGACGTCCGGCCATAAAAATGCGAAACACCAAAAAGCAGTAGAGGGCAATAACGACCAACGCGCCCATCAGCCCTAACTCTTCGGCCAGAATCGAGTAGATGAAATCTGTGTGTGCTTCGGGCAGATAAAACAGTTTTTGTATACTGTTTCCAAGACCTGTGCCGAACAACTCGCCACGACCAAAAGCGATTTGCGCCTGAGATAGCTGATATCCAGCCCCAAATGGATCGGCCCAGGGGTCAAGGAAGGTTTTCAGACGCTGCACACGATAGGGCTGCGTCACAGCCAGCAGACCAGCCATTAAGATGCCTACCAGCAGTACACTTACAAACTGTATAAGGCGCATTCCACTGAGAAACACCATGCCCATAACTGTACACATCAGCACCACTGTGACCCCAAAGTCCGGCTGACTAATCAGCAATCCGACATAGATCGACAGAGGCAAGACCGGTTTAATCACACCTGACCAGGTTGTCCGCACTTCAGACAACCGCCTGACCAGATAGCCGCTGATGTAGATCACCATGAAAATTTTGGCCAGCTCAGAAACCTGCAGGTTAAAAAAGCCCATACTAATCCAGCGACGAGCACCGTTAACTTCACGTCCGATACCCGGAATCAACACCAGCAACAGCGCAATGCCACCAATAGCCAGCAAAGGCACACTATATTTCTGCCAAAGCTGTATCGGTATAGCCGACACGATTGCCAAAGTGATGAGCGCCATGACGACAAAAATGCCATGACGCATTATAAAGAAATAGGCTGAACCAAAATCCCGCGCGGCCACATCCATGGAGGCTGACGCAATCATCACGAAACCTGTCAGCATCAGGGTCACAGCGCTGAGAATTAAAAACGGATCAAATGACAGCTTGCCAGGAGGCATATCCAGCACAGCAGGCCAACTAAGATTCAGAGACAGTCCGTTCATATCAGACCCTCCACGATCTCAATAAAGCGATCACCACGTGCTTCATAGCCACGAAACATATCGAAACTGGCACAAGCCGGAGACAGCAACACCTGATCACCCGGCTGGGCGAATTCAGCGGCCATAGCCACAGCCTGCTCCAGGGTTTCTGCACGTTGTAGCGGCAAGCCCTGCAGATCTTTGGCAATAAGTTCAGCATCGCGACCTATCAGCACTACTTGACGGGCATAGCGAGCCAGCGGTGATTTGAGCTCAGCAAAGTTCTGTTCTTTACCCACACCACCGAGAATAATCAGTAATTTTTGTTCATCGTCCAGTACCGAGCCCAGTCCTTGTACTGCTGCCAGTGTGGCACCTACATTGGTACCCTTAGAGTCATTGATATAACCCACGCCCTGTTTTTCAGCCACCCATTGGCAACGATGTCTAAGCCCTTCGAACTGTCTGGCCGCCTGTAACATAGCCTCTAGCGGCAGACCTGCCGCCGCACCCAAGCTCAATGCCGCCAACACATTCACAACATTGTGTTCGCCCTGTACTTTCAGCTCAGATACCGGCATCAACGGCTGCAAACCACGGAATAACCAGGGCTGATCCGCTTCCAGCGCAATACCATACTGCCCCAGATCCGGCGACGACAGGCCGAAGCTGATCTGCTTCATTCCCTGGGCCATCAGCGGTACGGTCAAGGGGTCATCGCGGTTGACAATACAATGGCGACAGCCCCGGTAGATGCGGTGTTTAGCCAGATAGTAGCTTTGCATATCCGTATAGCGGTCAAGATGATCCGGACTGATATTCAAGACAGTGGCAGCAATCGCTTTCAGCTCATGCGTGGTTTCCAATTGAAAACTGGATAACTCCAACACGTACAGATCAGCGGTGGGCTGCTTAAGCAGGTCCAGTACTGGCGTACCGATATTACCGCCGACAGCCACATTGATACCGGCGGCTTCAGCCATCTTACCCACCAGCGTGGTCACCGTGCTCTTGGCATTGGATCCGGTAATCGCCACTATAGGTGCCGAAACTTCACGACAGAACAGGTCGATATCACCGATCACGCGGCAACCCTGCTGCATGGCGTACTGTATGGCGGTCGAAGATTTGGCCACGCCTGGGCTAAGAATCAATTCGTCTGCACTGGCCAGAAGAACAGGATCAAGCTCCCCCGTGTAAAGCTTCACCTGAGGGAACTCATTGTAAAAATCTGCCGCCAATGGCGGCTTCTCACGCGTATCAACAACAGCGAACGGCCAACCTTTGGCTGCCATATATCGGGCACAGGCATACCCGGTCTGACCCAGACCGATAATAATGCGTAGTGTATCCGTTGCTATCATTGACACTTAGTTCTCCAGTTAACGCAGTTTCAGGGTAGCCAGGCCAATCAGCACCAGCACCACACTAATAATCCAAAAACGCACGATGACGCGGGGTTCCGGCCAACCTTTTAATTCAAAGTGGTGATGAATAGGTGCCATTCGGAAGATGCGTCGACCAGTCAGCTTGTAAGATGCGACCTGCAAAATGACTGACACAGTTTCCATCACGAACACACCGCCCATAATCACCAACACCAACTCCTGGCGCACAATGACCGCTACAACACCGAGCACAGCCCCTAAAGACAGCGCTCCGACATCCCCCATGAATACCTGAGCGGGATAAGTGTTAAACCACAAAAACCCGAGACCTGCCCCGACGATTGCACCACAAATAATAATCAGCTCACCGGCACCCGCCACGTAGGGGATGTGTAGGTAGTTGGCAAACTGCACATGCCCCCCCAGATAGGCAAATACGGCAAGCGCCCCAGCCACCATCACTGTTGGCATAATCGCCAGACCATCCAGGCCATCTGTCAGATTCACGGCGTTGGAACTACCCACTATGACGAAGTAGGTAAATACGATGAAGAAAATCCCCATCTCTATGACGATACCTTTAAAAAACGGTACGATCAGTTGCGTCTCAACCGGACTCTGAACCGTGATATACAGCAACACCGCCGCACCGATTCCCCCGACGGACTGCCATAAATATTTCCACCTTGCGGGCAATCCGCGCGGGTCTTTTTCGATCACTTTTCGCCAGTCATCTACCCAACCCACGGCACCGAAGACAATCAGCACGTACAACGTAATCCACACGTAACGGTTGGTAAGATCGGCCCAGAGCAAGGTACTGACAGCAATCGCCAATAAGATTAAGGCGCCTCCCATGGTCGGCGTACCTGACTTACTCAGATGCGATTGTGGTCCGTCGGTTCTGACCGCCTGACCTATCTGTCGACTTCGCAACTGATTGATCAGGTAAGGGCCCAGTAGCAGCGAAATAGCCAGCGCCGTTAACACTCCGAGAATACCTCGCAGAGTGATATAGCCAAACACTGAGAAGGCTGAGTAGTACTGTGTCAGGTACTCTGTTAGTAACAACAACATTACCGAGCATCTCCATTTTGTAGAGCAGTCACTACTCTATCCATTGCCGCACTGCGTGAGCCCTTAACGAGTAACGTAACTGGCTCGCTCAGCATCTGTTTTAGCGCTTCTATCAAAGCACTCTGGTGTTCAAAATATTGTGCATTCAGGCCAGCTTGTCTGGCAGTTTCAACGGCAAAGCACATCAGTGGACCAGTTGCATAAAGCCCATCCAGCGCCGCGTCAGCGGCATACTGGCCAATCTGGCTATGCAGCTCGATTTCATCTTCACCCAGTTCAGCCATATCACCCAGTACCAGCAGACGCTTTCCCTTACGGGAAGCCAGATAATCAATGGCGGCCTGCATGGCCTGAGGATTAGCGTTGTAGCTGTCATCAATGAGCAGTGCCGATCGCAGTGCTATCGGCTTCATCCGACCTTTCACAGCATCACAAGCTTCCAGACCCGCTTTGGCGGCTTTCAACGGCAAACCCAAAGCAATCCATGCCGCCGTTGCCGCCGCTGCATTGGCAACATTATGTTTACCCAAGAGTTTGAGCTGAACCTTGATTGAATCCTGCTGATGATGCAGTCGAAAATGCCAGGCACCTACCTCATTCTCAGCTAAATCACTGGCCCAGATATCAGCAGCCGGATTGCTAACCGAAAACGTCAGGTAAGCACGGCACTGATTGTCGAGTTTCTCTTGCCAAAAACCGGCATGCGCATCATCCAGGTTAAGGATGCCGGCATCTTCATCTGTCAGCGCATTGAATATTTCTGATTTGGCTCGCACTACACCATCCAGTCCACCAAAGCCTTCGATGTGCGCTGCACAGGCATTATTGAGCAGAGCAACCTGTGGTTGCGCCAAGTGGACGGTGTAGTCAATTTCACCTTCAGCACTCGCTCCCAACTCAACCACGGCATACTGGTGCTCAGCCTGTAAGCGCAGCAGCGTTAAGGGAACACCGATGTGATTATTCAGATTGCCCTGGGTATAGAGGGTCGGGCCAAGCTGCCCCAACATACTTGCCAGTAACTCTTTCACCGTGGTTTTGCCACTACTGCCGGTCACTGCGATCAATTTTCCACTGAAACGACTGCGATTGAGGGCCGCCAGCCGCCCCAGTGCTATCAAGGTATCCTCAACCACTAGCTGCGGCAGTGCATCATCTACGTGATGATCGGTCACAGCAGCCAGTGCCCCCTGCTGCCGCGCCTGGGCTATAAAATCATGGGCATCAAAATGCTCACCTTTCAGACAAACAAACAGATCACCGGGTTGAATCTGGCGCGTATCCGTACAGATGCGCACTATCTGTCTTTGAGGATCAGTAACACCCTCAAGCCTGGCTTCAGTTGCTGTCGCCGCGATGCTCAGTGTCCATTCACCTAGCATGCCGTCCTCCTGCTTTTCAGCACATCTCTGGCCACAGTCTGATCACTGAATGGCTGGCGTTCACCCTGCACTTCCTGGTAATCCTCATGCCCTTTACCGGCAATCAACACGATATCCTCTACGCGGGCCTGCGCTATGGCGGAAGCTATTGCCGTGGCACGGTCGACCTCAACCTGCGGCTGATGCACAGCACTGACACCTGACAACACTTGCTCAATAATCTTATGCGGGTCCTCGAAGCGAGGATTATCACTGGTGATAATCAATTGATCGGCCAAACTGCAGGCTACCTGGGCCATGAGTGGACGCTTACCCTGATCTCGATCGCCACCACAGCCAAACACACAGATGATTCGACTAGCTGTTTTACGATGTTCATTCAGTGCTGACAGAGTTTGCAGCAAGGCATCCGGTGTATGAGCATAATCAACCAACACTAAAGGCTCGCCCGCTAAAGACACTTTTTCCATGCGTCCACAAACTGCTGAAACCTGTGTTAATGCACGACTAATACGGCTAGCTTCATAACCTGACAATCCCAGGGACGCCGCCGTTAAGAGTAAATTGCTCAGATTAAAGCGCCCGATTAACGAGGAACTGGCACTGATTTCACCCCAGGGTGACGCAACAGCAAAACTCATGCCTTCATCATGCAGTTCAGAGGTTTTCACCCACAAATCGGCTGACTGATCCAGCAATGAATAAGTAGTCACTTTATGCCCTTTAGCTTTACTTTGTTCAGCCAGCTCACAGCCAAACGCATCATCCAGATTCAGAATCTGTTGACTACCGGCTTGCTCAAATAAACGCCGCTTGGAGTCGGCATAAGCCGCCATACTCTGGTGGTAATCGAGATGATCGCGGGTAAGGTTGGTAAAACCGACCTGACGGAATTGCACGCCTGCCGTGCGCGCCTGATCCAGCGCATGACTGGAAACTTCCATGACGACAGTCTCGGCTCCGGCCTGGTGATACCCTGACAACAATTGATGTACGCTGAGCACGTCTGGTGTTGTGTGGGTAGAGCGATCCAGTGAGCTGAGAAATCCATTGCCAATGGTGCCGACAATCGCTGTTTTTTCACCTAGCTGATTCAATGCCTGCGCAATAAAATGGCTACAAGAGGTTTTACCGTTAGTGCCGGTGATCCCTATGACCTTGATAGCCTCAGATGGACGCTGGTAATAGCGACTGATCACCTCACCAGCCACTTGATTGAGGTTATCTACCGGAAAAATCCAGTCAGCATAGGCATCCAGGCCGGAATGGTACTCTGAGGCATGCATAATAACGGCAGAAGCACCGGCACTGATGGCCGGAATAACAAAATCAACACCCTTGTACTGCGTGCCGGAGCGTGCAATATAAAGATCACCGGCACGTACATCCCGATTATCCAGCACCACATTACGAATCAATAAATAATCAGGCACGCCGGGAAAATCCGGTAACAGGCTTTTCAAACTGGGAAGGTCTGACCGCACGGCATTCATCGTCCGGCCACCTGTGTTTTTTGCTCCGGCCAGCTATCTGGATCCAGGTTCAATAGCCTTAAGGCACCAGCAGCCACCCGGGCAAAGACTGGCGCAGCCACCTCTCCACCGTATATTTCCCGACCCTTCGGGTTATCCACCATCACTACAATCGCCAGGCGCGGATCGGACACGGGTGCAATACCAGCAAAAACCGTGGTGTATTCTTCACGATTATAGCCACTGCCACCAATACGATGAACGGTTCCCGTCTTACCGGCAACCCGATAACCTTCTACCGCCGCACGACGTGCAGTACCCTGAGGACCGATGACGGTTTCCATCATCTGCAACACCTGATTACCTACACCTGGCGGCATCACTCGGGTACCTATTTCCGGTTCTTTTTTCAACAAAGACACCGGGTGAAAAATGCCATCTGACGCAAAGGGTATATAGGACTGAGCCAATTGCAGCGGGGTTACCGACAAGCCGTAGCCATAGGACAGCGTGGCACGCTCAACAACCTGACGCTCTACCAGATCCGGCAGATAGCCGGTGCGCTCTCCTGGAAAGCCGGTTGTACTCATCTGGCCTATGCCAAAGTTATGCATCAAGCGAGGTAGTCGATCGTATTCCATGTCCATAACCAGTTTTACTACACCCACGTTGCTGGACTTGGTGATGATACCGGTGAGGTCCAAATCGCCGTAGTCGCGAAAATCCCTGATAGTTGCACTGCGCACCCGCATAGTACCCGGGGTGGTATGCACGACCGTTTCTGGTGTATAACGCCCTGTCATCAACGCAGCAGCTATGGTCATGGGTTTAACTGTAGATCCCGGCTCAAACAAGTCGGTCATGGCCCGATTTCTCAGCGCAGCTGGGTCAAGGCGACTGCGATCATTGGGGTTATAGGATGGCTGGTTAGCCATCGCCAGCACCTCACCGGTATGCGTATCCAGTATCACAATAGAACCCGCATCAGCCTGGTGTGCTTCAACAACAGCCTTGAGCTCACGATAAGCCATGTACTGTAGACGCAGATCGATGCTCAGTTGCAGCTCATCGCCCTGATGTGCATCCTGAATTGAACGAATATGCCGGATAGTTCGACCCACCCGATCTCGCATCACCAGCTTGCTGCCTGGTTCACCTGTAAGCCAGTCATCAAAGGCCAGCTCCATGCCTTCTTGTCCATCTCCATCCACATTAGTGAAACCCACCAAATGGGCGGCCACTTCACCCGCTGGATAGAAGCGCCGGTATTCTCGATCAACATTAATACCCGGAATACCCAGTACGCGGACGGATTCAGCTACCTCCGGGGTAACCTGCCGACGCAGATAGATGAAGCGGCGCTCTGCATTACTGCTAAAACGCTCCAACAGACTATCCTGAGGCATCTCTAGCAATTGGCTGAGACGATTTAAGTAGGGGTGTTGTAGATCAATCAATTTCGGGTCTGCCCAGATACTGGCAACCGGTGCACTGACTGCCAGCGGCTCACCATTGCGATCGGTAATCACGCCACGATGTGCCGGAATCAACATGGTTCGAATACTACGGGCATCTCCCTGGTTCTGCAGAAAAGCCTGATCTGTCCAGTAGAGTGAAACCAGCTTTGCCAGAACACCAGCCACAGCAAGGCTCAGCAGGAGGAAAACCACCCACATACGCCAGCTTCTGGCGGCCAAGGTTTGTGTCTGTTCAGTTTCGCTGCTCATTCCTGATTATCTCAGTTTCATCCACTTCGGGAACCCGCATTTGCAAACGGGTCTCTGCTTCACTCTCAATACGGCCATGCCCACCCCAGGTACTTTGTTCCAGTAATAACTGACCCCATTCCACCTGCAGCTCATCCCATTGATGCACCAATACTTGATGATCATTAAACAACCGGCGGTAGTCATAGGCCGCCTTAATGACCGTCAATGCTGACACCAAAATTGCCAATATCAGCACGATTAAAATAACCAAGGGCCGATAGAGTTCCGTATGACTGATGTAACCTTTACCCGTCTCTTCTGCCTTGCCATTACCCAAGACACTAAACACAGCATTCAGCTTCAGACGCACTTCTCAGCCACTCGCATCACAGCACTGCGGGATCGAGGGTTAACCTCAACCTCCGCTGCACTGGCTTTGACGGCTTTGCCAATACCGTTCAATCGCTGGTTAAGCATGGACTGAGTAAACGGTAATCCAGCAGGAAGATGCTCATCCCCTTTTACATGCTTACGGATAAAGCGCTTTACGATACGATCTTCCAGCGAATGAAAACTGATAACCACTAAGCGCCCCTTGGGAGCCAACACATCCAACGATTGATCCAGACAGGTTTCAATCTCTTCCAACTCACGATTGATATGGATACGGATACCTTGAAAGGCTCGAGTTGCAGGGTTTTTCCCCTTTTCCCAGCGCGGATTGGCTGCCGTGATAATGCTGGCAAGACGTGCCGTGGTTGTAATCGGGGATAAGGCTCGCTCGGCGACCACAGCCTTGGCCATGCGACGAGAAAAACGCTCTTCACCATAGTGAAACAACACATCAGCAATTTCAGCTTCTGTAGCACGATTAATCCATTCAGCCGCACTTTCACCCGCTGCTGTATTCATGCGCATATCCAGGGGGCCATCGTTTTGGAAACTGAATCCCCGTGAGGGATCATCCAACTGCGGCGAACTCACACCCAGATCCAGTAGCACACCGGTCACTTGCGCATCCATGCCACGCGCCGAAACCAGCGCAGCCAGTTCACTGAAAGAACCATGAGCAATACTAAAGCGGGGATCATCACCAAAGCGCCGCTGAGCTTCTGCCACAGCCAAGGGATCTTTATCGATGGCCAGTAAACGTCCCTGATCGCTCAGACATGACAAAATACGCGCGGAATGACCGCCCCGCCCGAAGGTGCCATCAATATAGAAACCATCAGTGTCCGTCACCAACTCGGTAACAGCTTCTTCAAGTAACACGGTGATATGGCTGAATTCCTGACTCATCTAAGATCCTGTAAACCTGTATTGAGGATTGTGGCGTTAAAGCGACAAATCCAGCATTTCTGGTGGCAGGGTATCTTCGCCAACCTCGTCGAGGTATTCGTCTCGAGTGGCGCTCCACTGTGCTTCATCCCAAATTTCAAACTTGCGTCCCTGACCCAATAACACAATTTTTTTATCCAAACCTGCGTATTCCCGCAAGCTCGCTGGCAACAGCAAGCGGCCATTACCATCTAATTCCAGATCAGTGGCATGCCCGATCAGCAAACGCTGAATCCGACGAGCCACCTTATTAAAACTGGGCAACGCCTCGATCCGAGCCTGAATATCTTCCCACTCGGGCAAGGGATAAAGCAGCAAGCAGCGGGACTCGGTGTCGATCGTGGCGACCATCTGATTACTGCAATGCGACGCTATCATCTCGCGATAGCGTGCCGGGATCGCCATGCGACCCTTAACATCCAGATTGATCGGATTGACTCCGCGGAACATTATGCCCACTGAATTCCCCAAATTTAACCACTTTGAACCACTTTTACCCACTATTGCACACTATAGTGAGTAACCCCAGGCAATGCAAGGCACAACCCTGGGTCAAAACGGCATGAAAAGTGATTACAAACGCCGATCAATGAAGGGCATCAAAAGAATTATTAGCGAATCAATTAATTAAAGAGAAACAAACAGATAGGCTGTATATACATACAGTTAAAAGATTTTTTAGCGATTATATAATTCGACAGGAAAGTCGTAAGCAGGCAAGTGTGGGAGTCTGCCTGTAAGCCGGGTTTTGTCGGGGACAATCATTCATCTGGGATACATGTCACCATGCACCTCAAGCGACCTACCCGGATCCAGTGCGGGCCACACCTTAAGGATCCCTATTTGGTCTTGCTCTGAGTGGGGTTTTCCATCGCCGTGGAGTGTTGCCACCCACGCGGTGCGCTCTTACCGCACCATTTCAACCTTACCGTGACTCCGAAGAGCCCTTAGGCGGTATACTTTCTGTTGCACTTTCCGTCGGCTCACGCCGCCCAGACGTTATCTGGCACTCTGCCCTGTAGAGCCCGGACTTTCCTCCCTCCTGCAAGCAGAACAGCGATTGTCCGGCAGACTCCCGCGCGCAGGATAACAGGAAACCCAGCAAGTGCAAGCATTACCGCTCCAGCAATGCCTCGTAAAGACTCTTTTTATGTACCCCAGTAATCTGCGCTGCCAGAGCTGCGGCTTTTTTAGGTGGCAACTCCTCTGCAAGCAACCTGACAATTTCCAGGCTTCGGGCATCTGGACCCTCATTATCAGCCTGGGGAGCAACAGCCCCACGTACCAGCACAACAAACTCGCCTTTTTGTTGATTGGCATCAGACTGCATCCAAAGCAACAACTCTGCCAGACTTCCATGCTTTATGGTTTCAAAGGTTTTGGTAATCTCACGCGCAACCACAGCTTCGCGATCAGTACCAAAGACCTCAATCATGGCCTGCAGTGAATCCAGTATACGGTGGGTTGATTCGTAAAAAATCAGTGTGCAACTGTGCTCCACCAACGCAGCAAGGCTTTTTAGACGCGCTTGCTGTTTTGCAGGTAAAAAACCGATGAACATAAAGCGGTCTGATGGCAGGCCCGCCGCACTCAAGGCGGCAATAAAGGCACAGCAGCCAGGCACTGGTGACACAGTATAACCCGCCTCGCGCACGCGCCTGACCAGAGAAAATCCTGGATCCGAAATCAAAGGTGTTCCCGCATCAGACACCAACGCAATCGTCTTACCGGCTGATAAATGGCGTATAATCAGATCTGCACGGGCATTTTCATTGTGATCATGGACTGAAATCAGAGACGATTTAATGTTAAAGTAGGCTAGCAGTCGCCCTGTATGACGGGTATCCTCAGCAGCAATGAGATCCACCTTGCCCAGCAACTCGATGGCACGAGGTGAAAGATCACCCAGATTGCCAATAGGCGTCGCAATAACATATAAAACCGGTTCAGCCATGAAGGTTATTCTCTTTTAAGGATTGATGAGTTTATGACAAAGCAACTAGGCCTGCTTTTATGCCTAATACTGACTTTACTGCTGCTCTCGGCCTGCGGTACCAGACCAACAACAACCCTACCCTCCGTAGCCGACAATGCAGATGTACAGCAGCTACTGACATCCGCACAGCGTGCAGGCCCCGAACAGGCGGCCACACTGAAACTTGAAGCGGCACGACTGCTCGTCGAAGATCAGCAAATCGACACAGCCGTGAGTATACTGGAAAGCATCGACAAACGCAGACTTCCGCCGCAATTGGGACTGGATATTGCCAGCCTGCAGGCCAAACTATTATTACAGAACAACAAGTCCGCTCAAGCACTCGACTCTCTGGATTTCCGTCAGCTCCCTCCTCAACTGACCAACGAACAGGTTATACAGCTCAACCAGCTTCGTGCTGAAGCCTTTTCAAACCAACAGGATTACATCAATGCTGCCCGCGAACTAATTGCTGCCAGTCAGATGACAACTGAGCAGAATATTCGCCAAATGCTGCACACACAGATATGGGGTCTACTGACGTCTGCCAGCAATGCCCAATTGAACAGTGCTACAGATAATAGAGGCAACAACTACACAGAACAGGGTTGGTTTGAACGTGCGTCTGCAGTTGCCGGCATAACTGATTTTGGCGAACAACAGGAAAAACTGTTCGACTGGCAGCTTCTCTGGGATCAACATCCGGCGGCCGAATTACCACCGCAGGATCCCGATGCACTGATTGCCACAGAGCTTTCACCCATACAACTTCCAACGGCAGGCATCCAACGCACCGCCCTGCTCTTGCCTATGACAGGTGAGTTGGCAAATATAGCCCGCATCATTACCGAAGGCTATGTTACAGCAATGCAAGCTGCCGGCTCATCGGACACAGAACTCGTTTTACTTAACAGTACCGAGATACACACGCCCGAACAGCTGTTTTATGCCGCCAGAACACAAGGTGCCAATTTTATTGTGGGTCCCCTGGAACGCAGTTTTGTCAATCAACTGGCCGATTATCCGGAACACCCGATCACCGTTCTGGCATTGAACCCAGCACTGGAGGGTAACAACCCTCCCCTGCAACTTGACCTATCCAGTGATCATGAAGCCCTTGCATTGGTTCAGAAAGCCTTGGATATGGGCTACCATAATGCCATGATCATTCACAGCGACACCCGTTCAGGACAGCGCTTTGAACAACTGATTCGTGAAGAGTATGAGCAGCGCGGCGGCTTTATCCGCGCCACACTCGGCTTCAAGGCCACTCAAAGCAACAGCGAACAAGTTAGAGAACTCCTGCTTCAGGATCCTGAAATAGCCCGCACCATGCCGAATCGTTCCCGTAGCGGCATGAGCGTTAATGTCAGACATGAAACGGATGTCATTTTCATGGCGGCAGAGGCTGGAGATGCCCGCTTGATCCGTCCGATGCTGATGTATCACTTTGCTGGAGCCATTCCAGTCATGGCTACATCTCAGGTGTACGAAGGCAACGCCAGCGCATCCAGAGACACGGACCTGAATGGCATCACTTTTGTGGATTTACCCTGGAGAATTGCCGAACCCAGCCCCACGCGCCTTCAACTGCTTGAATTACGTGATAATGCCGACACAGATCTCGGCAAACTCTATGCCCTGGGTGCTGACGCCTATTTAATCAGCCAGAATCTACCGACATTACTGAGCCAGGATGGCATACTCGCCGGAGAAACCGGCAATCTGCAACTTGGCCCCAATCGCAGGTTGAGCAGAGCACTGGTCTGGGCAGAATTTGTAAATGGAGAACCTCAACTCATTACGGAGTAACTCATGGACAGACAAACTATCGGCAAGGAAGCCGAACGTAATGCAGAAACCTGGCTAACAGCCCAGGGATTGCAATTGATACAGCGTAACCTGCGCTGCCGTCTAGGCGAAATTGACCTGATTATGACTGACGGCCCTCACCTGGTTTTTATTGAAGTCAGGCACAGGAAGTACAGCCTATACGGTGGTGCCGCGGCTTCAGTTGACTGGCGCAAACAACGCAAACTACTTCAGGCTGCACGGTTTTTTCTGGCTGGAAATCCCGGCTGGGCCAAACACCCCTGTCGCTTTGATGTCATTGCATTTGAAGGCAACAACGAACCTTTGTGGTATCGTAACGCCTTTCAGAACTGAAGCCATCAAGCTGGAACCGTACCATGGAACTTGAAGACCGTATTATTCGCCAGTTTCATCAATCAATGGAAGTCAACGCCCAGACGATTGAGCAGTTTACACCGGTCATCGCAACAGCCAGTGAACTGATTCTCCAGTGCCTGATCACTGAGCATAAAATACTGAGCGCCGGGAACGGCGCCTCCGGTGCACTGGCACAACATTTTGGCAGCCTGTTAATTAACCGCTTTCGCCAGGAACGCCCTGGATTACCAGTGGTCACATTAAATGCAGATAGCGCTGCCATCAGCGCCATCGCTGAAGACAGTGGCTTTGCCGATATTTATTCCAAGCAGATCCGGGCGATAGGCATGCCGGGAGATATATTGCTGGCGATATCAGCCAATGGTCGCTCAGCCAGCCTGGTACAGGCCATCCAGGCGGCCCATGATCGTGAGATGAGCGTCATAGCCCTTACGGGTGGAGATGGTGGTAACATGACTGCACTACTCAGACCGGATGAAACTGAAATCTGTGTACCCAGTACTGATGAAGCACTGGTACACCACGCACAACTGCTGGTATTACATAGTCTAACCGACTTGATTGACTTTCAACTTTTTGGAGCCTGATCGATGAAAAAGCTTATTTTTGCACTCTTCACCTGCCTGTTCATTCTTAGTGGATGTTCTACACTGGTCAGCTCAACCCGCGAAACACCCATCGAAGAAAATGAAGGCCGTCGGACAATAGGCAGCTACATCGAAGACAACAGCATTGAATTCAAAGCCAAAGTAAATATCAATAAAGGCTCGCAGGCGCTCTCTCAGTCTAACATCAACGTTACCAGCTTTAACGGCCAGGTACTGCTGACAGGCCAGGTGCCCGATGACCGCACCAAAAATGAAGCCACAGAGGTTGTTAACCAACTCCGCGAAGTGCGCAAAATACACAATGAATTAGAAATTTCCGGACCCACCTCGATGATGATCCGTGCCAATGACACCTACCTAACCGGGCGCGTCAAGGCTCAATTACTGGCTGACAAGAGCACCAACGGCATGCGTATCAAAGTCGTATCTGAAAATGGCACTGTGTTTCTGATGGGGCTGGTCACAAATCAGGAAGGCGATCTCGCTGTCGAGGTCGTTCGTAATATAGTCGGCGTCAACCGGATAGTGAAGGTATTCGAATACATCTGAAAGCATACAGCAGCCAAGACTTAGTCAATGGCTGCTGTATTAGAGGACTTACTTAACCACCTTAAGTGTTGTTCTAGACTTGCTGCCCGCGCCTTTTTTACTACTCACAGAGACTGGGCCACTTGGTGTGGGTGGTGAATCTTCTGGTGGCTGCTGCTCAGCCAGCTGCATTAACTCCTCAGCACCCGGCTCCATGCCAAACCCCATCCCCTGGCCATTCTCCCTGGCATAAATTGCCAGAATAGCCGCCAGCGGGACAAAGATATTCATTGGCACGCCGCCAAAACGCGCATTGAAAGACACACCGTCCTGATCAATGGACAACTGCTGCACAGCAGAATAGCTGATATTCAACACCAACTGATCATCCAGCGTGAATTGCTCAGGAACCATTACACCCTGCACTCTAGCATCCACAGCCAGATAGGGCGTGAGATCATTATCCGTAATCCACTGGTGCAATGCACTCAGCAGATAGGAGCGGCTTGGCGTCATGCTCATGAAAAGTTCAACACCTCTGGTAATTTGGTTTTATCAGTCCCGCATCTCTTTTTCAGCTTCAGACAAGCTGGCCTGAAAAGATTCACGTTCAAAAATGCGCTTCATGTACGACAATAACGGGCCAGACTGCGCCTGAGGCAGTTCGATACCCATCACCGGCAAACGCCACAACAGCGGAGCTATACAGCAATCCACCAAAGTGAATTCATCGCTCATGAAGTAGGGCTTTTCAGTAAAGATTGGCGATATAGAAACTAGGCTATCGCGCAACTCTTTACGGCAATACTCTATCTGCTCAGGATCAGCCGTACCGGTCAGAATGGTATCGGCATAGCCACACCAGTCGCGCTGAATTCGATAGATATACAGTCGACTATCCGCGCGGGCAACAGGATATACCGGCAACAGTGGCGGATGAGGAAAACGCTCATCGAGGTACTCCATCATTACACCCGGCTCATACAACACAAGATCTCTGTCCAGCAAGGTGGGCAGAGTATTGTATGGATTCAGCCCTGCCACATCTTCAGGCATATCATCAATTTTGCAGTCGACAATATCAACTGCTACACCCTTCTCAGCCAGTACAATACGTACACGATGGCTGTAATGGTCATCACCATCTGAAAAGAAAGTCATGGAAGAACGTTTTGCTACCACTCCCATTGAGGTACCTCTTTGTTACAGGGATCAAAAAACAAAAAGCTACGCGACCAAAATGGCCGCGTAGCTGGCGTAACTTGAATAAATTCAAGCTTAATGTATATCTCTCCAATACTCACGTTTCAGCAGGTAAGCAACAAAAGTGAATATAGCTAAGAAGATCAGCACATAAGTACCAATACGATGCGCCTGGAGTTTAGATGGCTCACCCACATAGGTCATGTAGTTGGTCAGGTCATATATCGCCTGATCAAATTCGGCTACAGACATACTGCCTGTTCCTGGCTGAACCTGCAAACACTGACCACTACGGGTACCTGTCAGTGGATCCAGCGTACCTGAAAATCCACCATGGGCCACAAGATCTTCATGGCTGCAATGATTCACTACAACACCCTGAAGGTCTTCCAGCACATTCGGCATACCGACATCTGTGAATACGGCGTTATTGACGCCAAAGCGCGCTGCATCATCACGGTAGAAGGTACGCAGGTAATTATACACCCATTCACCACCACGAAGACGTGTTTCCAGCGACAGATCCGGTGGCGGTGCACCAAACCAACCCTCAGCATCATCCTTGTCCATAGAGATGGTCATCTGGTCGTTAACGCCATGATTTCCCAGGATCAGATAGTCTTCCATCAGATCTTCAGGAATACCTATATCTTCACCCGTACGAGCAAAACGCTGATATTCCATGGAGTGACAACCCATACAGCGGTTAACAAACAGCGCCATACCGCGTTGTAAGGATTCCTGATTACGCAGGTCAGCCTTGAATGAGTCCATCGGGTAGGTTGCGCCGCCAGCCGCTAAAGCCAAAACCGGGAAACATACCATCAATAATGCAAATAGATATTTTTTCATCAGCCTGTCACCCTTTGCGGAACCGGTTTAGTGCTTTCCATTCTGGTGTAGAAAGGCATCAGAAGGAAATAAGCGAAATACAGCACTGTACAGATCTGAGCTACAGTCGTTCGCGCATCAGTCGCAGGCAGCACGCCCAGCACACTCAGAATCACAAAACTAACGGCCAGTATTGCCAGGAACACTTTACTGATCCAGCCTTTATAGCGCATCGATTTTACCGGGCTGCGATCCAACCAGGGCAGTACAAAGAGTATGGCAATCGCCGCACCCATGACCACAACACCCCAGAATTTCGCATCCAGACCAAACAGACTGAAGGTCACGGCACGCAACATCGCGTAGAAAGCAGTGAAGTACCAAACCGGCGCGATATGGTCTGGCGTCTTCAGTGCGTTTGCAGGTTCAAAGTTTGGCTTTTCAATGAAGTATCCACCCCCTTCCGGGAACCAGAAGACTACAACAGAGAAAACAAACAGGAACACGCCCACACCCACCAGATCTTTCACAGAATAATACGGGTGGAAAGGGATACCGTCTTTGGGTATACCGTTTTCATCAAGATTATCCTTGATTTCAATACCATCCGGGTTATTTGAACCCACTTCATGCAGGGCAAGAATGTGCAAAACAACCAAAGCCAACAGTACAATCGGCAGAGCAACCACATGCAGTGCAAAGAAACGGTTCAGAGTAATACCAGAAATCAGGTAGTCACCACGAATCCATTGCTGCAGATCAGGGCCTATGACTGGAATCGCACCGAATAGAGAGATGATAACCTGAGCACCCCAATAGGACATCTGCCCCCAAGGCAGCAAATAACCCATGAAAGCTTCAGCCATCAAAGCCAGATAGATCGTCATACCGAAAATCCACACCAATTCACGCGGCTTGCGGTAAGAGCCATACATCATGCCACGGAACATGTGCAGATAAACAACCACGAAGAATGCGGAGGCACCGGTAGAATGCATGTAACGCAACAACCAGCCATACTCTACATCACGCATGATGTATTCCAACGACGCAAATGCACCCTCAGCTGAAGGGTTATAGCTCATTGTCAGCCAGATGCCGGTCACTATCTGGTTAACCAGAACCAACAGAGCCAACGAGCCAAAGAAATACCAAAAGTTAAAGTTCTTCGGTGCATAGTATTTGGAAAGATGGTCTTCCCACATGGCTGTTGCAGGGAAACGATCATCGATCCATCCCATCAAGCCCGGATTACCTTTATTACGATGACCAGCCATTATACATCCTCCGGATCTATACCAATTATCAGGGTGTTATCATCCAGATACGCATGGGGTGGGATAACCAGATTGGTTGGTGCTGGCTGCGCACGGTACACACGACCTGACAGGTCGAAACGCGAACCATGGCATGGACAGAAGAAACCGCCTAGCCAGTTTTCACCCAAATCAGCGGGTGCAACTTCCGGACGATACGTTGGTGAACAACCCAAATGCGTACAAATACCAATCAACACAGCATAGTCTGGACGCAAAGCGCGCTCAGGTGTCTTGGGAATATAATCAGGCTGCTCTGAACGATTGGACTCAGGATCAGCAAGACGTTCATTCAATGACGCCAGACTTCCCATCGCCTCTTCAGTACGGCGAACAATCCAGACCGGACGCCCACGCCACTCAACAATCATCTGCTGACCCGGTTCCAGCTTGCTCACATCAGCGCGGACAGGTGCACCCGCTGCTCTAGCTTTAGCACTCGGATTCCAGGACGCTACAAACGGCACAGCGACTCCAACAGCACCCACTGCGCCCAATGCAGATGTGGCACCTAAGAGAAGCCGACGCCGACCTTTATTCACGCCGTCATTGCTCATTAATTTTATCTCCACTCATTCAGCCTTGCTGAGCAAAAATTACTCAACTCAGCCGCCAGTCATTAAACCCAAGAATTGAATTCTTCAAATGGCGCAAATATTAAAGAAAATACACAATTTATACAAGGTAAAAACCTACCGACCTTATGCCTATTGCTTCTTATAATACCGTAAAACACAAAAACCCGGACTGTTGTGCAGACCGGGTTTTTTGGACAACCGAAGTGGCTGAAACTTAACGTTTGGAGAACTGTGGACGTTTACGTGCTTTACGCAGACCCACTTTCTTACGCTCAACCATACGTGAATCACGGGTAACAAAACCAGCTTCACGCAGTACTGGACGCAGCGTTTCATCATATTCCATCAGTGCACGGGTAATACCGTGACGGATTGCGCCAGCCTGACCGAAACCACCGCCACCAGCGACAGTAACATAGAGATCAAACTTATCTTTATTGCCAGTCAATTCCAGCGGCTGCATCACGATCATGCGAGCTGTTTCACGACCAAAGTAGTTTTCCATGGTGCGCTGATTGATGGTGACTTTACCAGTACCTGGGCGCAAAAATACGCGTGCAGTAGAGGTTTTACGACGGCCTGTGCCGTAATACTGAGTAGTAGACATATTCGCCTTCCCCTTAGATATTCAGTTCTTTAGGTTGCTGAGCCTGATGCGGATGTTCTTTGCCGGCATAGACTTTCAGCTTGGAGTACATAGAGCGACCCAGTGGACCTTTAGGCAACATACCTTTAACAGCCAACTCAATAGTACGCTCTGGGAAGGTCTGGATCATCTTATTGAAGCTTGCTTCTTTAAGACCACCCGGGAATCCAGTATGACGATAGTACATTTTATCGTTACGCTTGTTACCAGTTACATGAACCTTCTCAGCGTTAACAACAACAATGTAATCACCGGTATCAACATGCGGTGTAAATTCCGGCTTATGCTTGCCACGCAGACGACGTGCAATTTCAGTTGCCAGACGACCCAGGGTTTTACCCTCTGCGTCAACAACGTACCAGTCGCGTTTAACTTCGGCTGGCTTAGTGCTAACAGTAGTTTTCATTGGTAGTTTCACCTTAACTCGTTAAGTCTCGATCCGCTACAGCGGTTCCGACTTACCTTATAGTTATTTGTTGCCAGCCACAGCTGACAACCTTCGCATACCCGCTATTTACGGGAGGCGAGATTATACTGGGGTTTTCTCAAAAAGACGAGCCCATTTGATAATTTTTTAACCAACTAACCGCCGACTCAAATCTTCATCTAAATCGATTGGCTCGCTTAGTATCTACCCTGCTACCTGGCCAGATTAACCAGCACACGTCCTCGCACCTGACCATCCATCAACGCGCCAGCCGTTTCAATAACCTGATCCAGTCCTATCTCTTGCCCTATAGTGTCAAAATCAGCCGATTCCAATAATTGCGACAAGCGTGACCAGGCTTCAATACGATCATCCAGCGGGCGCATCACACTGTCGATACCTGCCAAGGTAACACCGCGCAAAATAAAGGGTGCCACACTGGATGGAAACTCCATGCCCTGCGCCAGCCCACAGGCGGCCACCACACCGCCATAACGCATTTGTGCACAAGCATTCGCGAGCGTATGACTGCCAGCTGAGTCCACTACTGCCGCCCAACGTTCCTTCTGCAGGGGCTTACCCGGCTCACTCAGATCTGAGCGCGGAATAATTTCTGCTGCACCCAGGTCTGTCAGATAGGCAGACTCTTCCGGACGCCCGGTTGATGCTACTACCCGGTAACCCAGTCGACTCAGAAGCTTCACGGCAAAGCTACCCACTCCGCCATTGGCACCAGTAACCAGCACATCGCCCGCCTCTGGCTTAACACCCTGCTTTTCCAGCGCCATGACACAGAGCATGGCGGTATAGCCCGCTGTACCTGCTGTCATGACTTCGCGAGCACTCAAGCCCTCTGGAAGAGGGATAAGCCACTCACTTTTCAAGCGCGCTTTTTCAGCCAATCCACCCCAATGCACTTCACCGACACCCCAGCCATTCAACACAACCTGATCACCCGGTGAAAAACGCTCAGAATCACTTTCCAGTACCCTACCAGCCAAATCGATACCCGGTACCATGGGAAACTTACGAACCACAGGCCCCTTACCGGTAATAGCCAAACCGTCCTTATAGTTAAGCGTGCTGTATTCCACTTTGACCAACACATCACCATCAGGTAGCTGCGACTCATCCACCTGGCTCAATGTGGCGTGGTATCCCTGATCGTCTTTGTCGATGACCACTGCGTTAAACATACAACCTCCGCTTATCCTGGTGTCCAGGTGATTTATTGTTTTTTGTTACGTCCGTATTGATACCCTCACATCAAGCCCGGTGCGCTTTCGCCAGATACTCATGGGACTGCATTTCCAGCAATCGGCTTTTGGTCCGGTCTATTTCAAAGGATAGACGTCCTTCAGTATAAATGTCATGAATACTGACTTCGGCTGACAGGATCAACTTGACGCCACTATCATAAAACTCATCGACCAGATTGATAAAACGCCGCGCGGCGTCATCATTTTGCCGCCCCAGTTGCGGCACATTACTGATTAACACTTCATGGTAGATCTTACCGAGTTCAATATAGTCATTCTGTGATCTTGGACCTTCACACAGCTCTTTAAAATCAAACCAGATCACATCTTCACATACCCGGCGACAACGAATATGGCGGCCATTTACCTCAACCAACTGATCATTTCTGGCCTCACTTATATCCGGCGCCAGACTCTCAAAGCTACCATTAAGGCTGATATCAGCCTGCTCATCCAACGGGTAGTGATATAACTCTGCCTGCTCAAGCACCCGCAGTCGATAGTCGATACCGCCATCGACATTGACCACTTCAGTGAATTTATTCAGCAAAGCGATGGCAGGTAGAAAGCGCGCCCGCTGCAAACCATCTTTGTACAAACCATCCGGTACAATATTGGAGGTTGCCACCAGCGAAACACCATTAGCAAACAACTGCTCCAACAAACCACCCAGAATCATGGCATCAGTGATATCTGATACAAAAAACTCATCGAAACAAATGATCCGTGATTCATCAGCAAACTTTTTACCTATCTGCACCAAGGGATTTTTTGTGCCTTCAAGTTGCTTAAGCTCTTGATGTACGCGCTGCATAAAGCGGTGAAAGTGTGTACGGGTCTTCTGCTCAAACGGCAGGCTGTCGTAAAAGGTGTCCATAAGATAGGTCTTGCCGCGCCCGACCCCACCCCAGAAGTACAACCCCTTCAAAGGCTCGCGCTGCTCTTTACGAATCATACCCGAAAGGCGACGAATCATACTGGGTACAGGTGCATTTACCGATTCGATCAACTCATCATAAAGGCGCTGCAAGTGTTTGACAGCCATTTCCTGCGTAGCGTCATAGGAAAAATCCTCGCGCAATAGATCTTTTTGGTAACGCTCTAAGGGTGTCATAAACGCTCAAGCCTCAGTCTTATCGTGACAAGCGCAAAACTTTACTGTGCGACAGAGCAACATGCAATAATCCATTGGCTATAGAGCTGATAGCTTCACCCCCAAACAGCACGGACGATATCCATTGCGGCTTGCACAGGAGGTTCGGCAATACGATCCTTTCGGCACACAAATCCTAAAGACGCATCAATACTGACTTTATCCGCAATCACGATACCCTGCTCATGCGCCGCCCTTAACGCCAGCGTGTCACGGGCAAGCGCTAATGCCACGCCAGAGCGCACCAAGTCCATCATCGATGACTCAACATCCACTTTTGCCACTATATTAGGCTCAATCGACAACTCAGCAAACACACGACTCAAAAGGCGATGGTGAGCCGAATCAGAGGGGGTTGCGATCCAAGGCAAGCTCGACAACGCTCGCCAATCCTTGCCCTTGACTAAACTACGCCAACTGGGCGGTGCGATAACTCGATAATTAAAATCAGCCAACCTATGCACACAAAACCGACTTTGTAGCTCATGCAACCCAGGAAACCCCAGGGTAAACGCAACATCCAGTGTACCCAGCTCAATTTCACGCAGGATTGAACCTGAAATCCCCTGACGAAGCTCGTAGGATAAGCCCGGATGATGATTAGCCATAAGCCTCAGAAATGATCCAAGCCTGAGAAATTCAGGATCAACAATTGTGCCAATCTTCAATTCACCATGAATCACGCCTCGAAGACCTGAAGCTGCGGAGTTAAATGCAGTCAATGAGTCCAGGGCCTGCTCTGCCGATGAAAGCAAACGTCGCCCTTCATCGGTTAACTGCATACCACGTGGCGTTCGTTTGAATAACACCAGCCCTAGTGACAGTTGCAATTTTTTTAACTGCAGGCTGAGTGCCGGCTGTGTAATACACAAGCGATCAGCCGCTCGGGTTAGATTTCCTTCCTGTGCAATTGTCACAAACGCTTTGATTAACGCATAGTCCATATCACTTCCAGCCTGCAAAGTATTGCATTGGGTGTGGTGCCGCTATTCAGAATTGATAATCCATCCAGCCGCTTTTTCCGCAATCATCAGTGTCGGTGAGTTTGTATTCCCGCTGGTAATCACAGGCATAATACTGGCATCGACAACTCTCAAACCCTGCACCCCCTTTACCCTTAAATGTGAGTCAACCACCGCCATCGGATCATCATCACGTCCCATCTTCACAGTACCGACTGGATGAAAAATGGTAGTCGCAATATCACCTGCCAGCATGGCCAACTCATCATCTGTCTGGTACTGCACACCAGGGCGCCATTCTTCCGGTTCATACTGCTGCAAGGCCGGTTGTGCAACAATTTCACGGACTTGCCGCAGGCTTTGCGCAGCGACTTTTCGATCTTCATCCGTACTAAGGTAGTTCGGAGCAATGATAGGTGGCGCATCAAACTTATTTGAACGAATCCGGACATAACCGCGACTGGTTGGATTGAGATTACAGACGCTTGCCGTAAACGCGGGGAAAGGGTGTAAGTCTTCACCAAAAGCATCCAGACTCAACGGCTGCACATGATACTCAAGGTTGGCATGGGGCTGATCAGGATCAGACTTGGTGAAAGCACCTAACTGACTGGGGGACATACTCATCGGGCCTGAACGCTTGAGCATATATTCCAAACCTATTGCGGTCTTACCCAGCAAGCTGTTAGCCATGGTATTGAGTGTTTTCACTCCCTTCACTTTGAATACCGCACGAATTTGCAAATGATCTTGCAGATTCTCGCCCACGCCAGGGGCATCAACGTGTACGTCAATACCATGCTGACGCAACAGATCTGCCGGACCTATGCCAGACAGTTGTAGCAATTGCGGAGAGCCGATCGCACCTGCAGACAGGATCACTTCTTTAGTGGCTCGAACCGTAATGGCATCACCACCTCGGCGAATAATGGCACCAACACAACGAGGCTGGCCACCGACGGGGGTGTCCAAAATCAGCCGTTCAACCTGGGACTCTGTCCAAATACTAAGATTGGAACGCTGCTTCACCGGCCTTAAAAAGGCCTTTGAAGTATTCCAGCGCCAGCCCTTAGATTGATTCACATCGAAGTACCCGACCCCTTGATTATCACCTTGATTAAAGTCGTCTGTTTTGGGTACGCCGGACTGAACAGCGGCTTCAGCAAAACGTTCCAGTACTTCCCAGCGCAAGCGCTGCTTTTCAACCCGCCACTCCCCCCCGTGGCCATGCAGTTGTGAAAAACGTTCACCGCTGGCCAAGACTGGGTCCTGCCCTTCATCCAATCGATAGTGGTGTTCATGCTTGATAAAATCCGCAAGGCAGTTTTCCCAATTCCACGCATCATCACCGCTAAGCTCAGCCCAGTTGTCATAATCCCGCGTCTGGCCACGCATGTAGATCATGCCATTAATTGAAGAGCAGCCACCGAGGGTTTTACCGCGAGGATAACGCAAGGAACGACCATTGAGCCCGGCATCTGGCTCTGTCTGAAACAACCAATCTGTTCTGGGATTTCCAATGCAGTAAAGATACCCCACTGGAATATGAATCCAATGGTAGTTGTCTTTCTTGCCAGCTTCGATCAGCAGCACACTTTTGGTCGGGTCCTGGCTCAGCCGGTTTGCCAACAGACAACCGGCTGAGCCAGCACCAATAACAATATAATCATAGGGATCACGAGGCATAGCGATCTCCTGGCTTAATTAGATACAGGCATAGTGAATTCGGCACCGCTAGCAATACTTTCCGGCCAGCGCTGCATGATGGATTTTTGCTTGGTGTAGAAACGTACACCTTCTTCACCATAGGCATGCATGTCACCAAACAAACTTTTCTTCCAGCCACCAAAACCATGCCATGCCATAGGTACAGGTATTGGCACATTCACACCAACCATACCCACTTGTACCAGACGACCAAACTCTCGCGCTACATTACCGTCACGCGTGAACAATGAAACGCCATTACCAAACTCATGACGATTAATTAAATCCAACCCGTCGGCAAAACTAGCTACACGAAGACAGACCAAAACCGGACCAAAAATCTCCTCTTTATAAATGCGCATCTCTGGTGTGACCTTGTCGAAAAGAGTACCCCCTAACCAATAACCCTTCTCATGTCCCGCCACGGTATAACCTCGACCATCGACCAGAAGTTCAGCGCCCTCTTCAACACCCTGAGCGATATAGTCACTAATACGCTGATGCGCTTGAGCCGTAACAATTGGCCCCATTTCCGCATCCAGTTCCAGACCATTTTTGACTTTTAGCTGCTGGGTTCTTTCAATCAGTTTCGGAATAATCAGATCCCCAGAATCACCGACAAACAGTGCAACCGAAATAGCCATGCAACGCTCACCGGCAGAACCGAAAGCAGCCCCCATCAGTGCATCGATGGTTTTATCCAGGTCGGCATCAGGCATGATCAACATATGGTTTTTAGCACCACCCAACACCTGAACTCGTTTACCAAAGTGTGCTCCACGCTCATAAATATAGTTTGCAACAGGGGTGGAACCAACAAACGATAATGCCTGGACATCCTCATGCTCAATCAACGCATCAACGGCCTCTTTATCGCCCTGAATAACATTAAACACACCATCAGGAAAACCGGCTTGCTGCATCAGATCAGCATACATCAAAGCAGGCGTAGGATCAGTCGGAGACGGTTTGAGTACAAAGGTATTGCCTGCAGCAATAGCTACAGGAAACATCCACATAGGCACCATGACCGGGAAGTTAAAGGGTGTAATGCCAGCAACTACCCCCAAGGGCTGTCGCATTGTCCAGTTATCAATTCCGGTTGAGACTTGCTCGGTGTAATCCCCTTTTAGCAGTTGAGGAATGCCACAGGCAAACTCAATGATATCGATACCACGCTCCACTTCGCCACAGGCATCGGTAAACACTTTTCCGTGTTCAGCGGTAATCGCTTTAGCCAATGCCTCTTTGTTCTCGTTGACCAACTGTAAAAAGCGATTCATTAAACGAGCTCGACGCAAGGGAGGCATAGCAGCCCAAGCAGGAAAGGCACTTCGTGCCGCTGCAACGGCACTTTCAACATCAGCTTTTGAAGCCAGCCTCACTTCACCAGTTTGCTCACCCGTAGCCGGGTTAAAAACCGGTTGTGTACGTGCGGATTCCCCCATCACGCGCTGACCCGCTATATAATGCTCTATAGTTATTATTGTCATGTTTCGAACTCCGCTCTTGTATATTCACTGTCATTGAACACTTGAGGATCAAACCCCTCTTACTGCTGAAATGTCGCAAATAGCAGCAGTTAAATCCAATGAGAATATCAAAACAGCATTATTACGATTTATTATATTAGTAACAATTGAATAGTGTCATAACCCTAAAATGCGCACAATAAGGGGAATTAATAACGAACTCACCACCCCGGTCAAGCCCATGGCCAGCCCGGCAAATGCACCCGCTATGGAGCTGATTTGCATCGCATAAGCGGTACCGAAACCATGTGCAGCCAACCCCAGAGCAAAGCCTTTTGCCGTTTGCGATTCCACTTTTAGCAAGCGAAACACCAGTGGTGCCAGCAAACAACCGATAATACCGGTTAACAGCGCCAGCCCGGCAGACAAGGACGGATAGCCGCCAATCTGTTCCGAAATACCTATGGCGATTGGTGAGGTGACCGACTTGGGAGCCAGCGACAGTAGCAACCTGTCAGGGCCACCCAGTACCAGGCCAATACCCAACGCAGTGACAGCCGCCGTTACACTGCCAACCAAACAGGACAGCAATACCGGCAGGAGCAGCTTACGAATACGCGCCATATGATCATAGAGGGGAATAGCCAAGGCCACAGTAGCCGGGCCGAGTAAAAAATGAATAAACTGAGCGCCCTCAAAATAGGTGTCGTAATCTGTCCCAGTTAACAGTAACAATGAAATAATCAGCGCCATAGCGACAAAAACCGGGTGTAGCAAAGCGGTACCGCCTGCTTTACGATTCAGCCAGGTTGCCACTAAAAATGCAATCAAGGTCACCACAATCCAAAACAAGGGACGGGCGGCAAAGTATACCCAGAAATTATCTATCTCCATGTTCACCTCGACGACGCGCCTTATAGGTCTCCATGCGTTGCATCATCCATACAGTTAACACTAGCGTGATCAACGTACTGCCTAGCAGCGATGACAGTACCACCAACCAGTGTGCAGCCAACAACTCTGCAAACACCATTAAGCCCACCCCTGCTGGAATAAACAGCAGGGATAAATGACGGATCAAACCCTCGGCTGGCAAGCGCAGCGTGTCCGGCACCTTGCCATAGACCAGCAACCCCAACCAAAGAATCAACATGCCGGCTACCGGTCCAGGTATTGGCGCACCCAGAGCCACCATCAGCCACTCTCCGAGCAACTGACAAAACAGTAGAATCAACATACCTTGAATCATAGAAAACCCTAATTATTAATTACGCTAGCCTAATCACCAGCCATTCAGCCGCATGGAGGCACGTAGCAGTCGTTGCTCTTCCACTTCAATATCCTGCAACTCGTCACGAATACCCTGAATATGCTCAACCGCCGCTCGGCGTGCCTGCTCCGGCAGACGATCCACCACCGCATGAAATAATCGGGCGTGCTGTCGGTCGATCTGTCGCTTTTGCACCGGACGGTGGTAAAGGTTGTTCAGCGAGGCAAACACGGAACTGATGAGTAAATCAGTCAGGGATTGCAGGGTATGCACCAATACGGGGTTGTGCGACGCCTCGCACACAGCCAGATGAAACGCATGATCAACGCGGGCATGCTCACGCAATTCCACCGGTTCTTCCGACTGTATCAGCGCCACCATCTCTTCATAACGGCGGCGAATCATGATGAAGTCAGCCTCTGTGCCGCGCATAGCGGCAAGACGAGCTGACTCTCCTTCCAGCAGCGCACGTACCTCCAGCAGATCATAGAGGGTGCGCGGGTGCTCGCTAAACAGATGCATCAGCGGCGTAGAGGGTTCTGGCATCATCCTGGCGACATAGGAGCCACGACCCTGCTCAGTCAGAATAATTCCACGGGCACGCAATAATTTCAGCCCCTCTCGAAGTGCTGAGCGGGAAAATCCCAGTTTCTCTGACAGTTGCCGCTCTGAAGGCAATCGCTGCCTTGGTTTAAGCACACCATCCAGTATCAAGGTTTCAATCCGATCAGCCACTAGATCGGCGATCTGACGCGCTTCTTCTACCATTAACTTTTTACCCGCTACACTTTACTTAAGGTTGCCTTACATTAACTGGTAGGACCAGTTTGAAAACTTTGCACAGATCCACATACCTATCAGTAATAATACAGCGCAGTGTCTTATTCTTGGGTAAATTTTACAAATTTATATAAAAATAACTGGTAGGACCAGTAAAGTTAAAGATTGACCTATCCGTTCCTAGCAACCAAGATCTATGCAATAAAACTCATAATAACGAAGCCATACCTCAACACAGGACAGGATTGATGAACATACTCCATGATGAGCGCCTTGATGGTGTGCTGCCCATGCCGGACCGTACAGCATTACTGCACAAGCTCAGCATTCGCTTGCCCGATCTACATGTTTTACACCGTGATGAAGAACTCAAACCTTATGAGTGTGATGGTTTGGCCGCCTATCGAGCTACCCCTTTACTAGTGGTCCTACCGGAAACGCTGGAGCAGGTTCAGATCATCATGCAAACCTGCAACGAGCTGAAAGTACCGGTGGTCGCCCGCGGTGCAGGCACAGGTCTATCAGGTGGTGCACTGCCGCTGGAACAGGGCGTGCTGCTGGTCATGGCTAAATTCAATCGCATCCTTGAAGTGAATCCCGAGGGGCGCTTTGCACGGGTTCAGCCAGGGGTTCGAAACCTGGCCATTTCTGAAGCCTGTGCAATACACAGCCTGTATTACGCTCCAGACCCTTCCTCACAAATTGCCTGTTCTATCGGTGGCAATGTGGCGGAAAACGCTGGTGGTGTGCACTGCCTGAAATATGGCCTGACCGTACACAACCTGATCAGTGTTGACATTATCACCGTGGAAGGTGAACAGATGACGCTGGGCAGTGATGCGCTGGACTCACCCGGTTTTGATCTAATGGCCTTATTTACTGGCTCCGAGGGCATGCTGGGTATTGTTGTAGAAGTCAAAGTTAAACTGCTACCCAAACCGCAGGTCGCCCGTGTGCTCATGGCCAGTTTTGATGATGTTGAAAAAGCCGGGCTGGCCGTGGGTAATATTATTGCCGCCGGTATTATTCCCGGTGGTCTGGAAATGATGGACAACCTCGCCATACGCGCTGCTGAAGACTTTATTCATGCCGGTTATCCGGTGGAAGCCGAAGCGATTTTGCTTTGCGAGCTCGATGGCGTTGAATCCGATGTTGATGAAGAAAGCGCCCGGGTTCAGGAAGTGCTGGAGCAATCCGGTGCCACAGCCGTACAAACGGCCAAAGATGAAGCGGAGCGCCAGCGTTTCTGGGCCGGTCGTAAAAATGCCTTTCCTGCCGTAGGACGCATCTCACCGGATTATTACTGCATGGACGGCACCATTCCACGGCGTGAATTACCTGGCGTATTGAAAGGCATTGCCGAACTGTCTGAGCGCTATGACCTGAGGGTTGCCAATGTGTTTCATGCTGGCGATGGCAACATGCACCCACTGATATTGTTTGATGCAGATGTACCCGGTGGCCTGGAAAAAGCCGAAGCACTGGGCGGACAAATTCTGGAACTCTGCGTCAAGGTCGGCGGTTCCATTACCGGTGAGCATGGAGTGGGCCGGGAGAAGATCAATCAGATGTGTTCACAATTCAATGACGATGAACTGGAACTCTTCCATGCGGTAAAAGCCGCATTCGACCCGGATCGCCTGCTCAACCCTGGCAAAAATATCCCGACACTACACCGCTGTGCCGAATTTGGTGCCATGCATATTCATCATGGCGAACTACCCTTCCCAGAACTGGAGCGTTTCTGATGTCTGCAGCCAACTCTCAAACAGATCAACAGACTCACCACCGCCCGGGAGAACGACCCGTCAGCCAGACGGAAGCGGCCCTGCTGGAGCAGGTCTGTGAAGCGCTACACCAAGCGACACCGCTACGAATTCAAGGTGGAAACTCTAAACATTTCCTCGGCCGAAAAACCCAGGGAGAGGTACTGGATATCACCGCTCATCAGGGCGTGGTCAGCTATGACCCAACCGAGCTGGTGATTACGGTACGCGCCGGTACATCCATGCAACAACTGGAAACCCTGCTGGCCGAGCAAGGGCAGATACTAGGCTGTGAGCCGCCCCACCTGGGCGACAACGCCACGGTGGGTGGCATGGTCGCGACTGGCCTGTCCGGTCCACGCCGCCCCTGGTCAGGCTCTGTCCGCGACTTTGTACTGGGCACCAAAGTCATCACCGGGCACGGCAAACTGCTGCGCTTTGGCGGTGAGGTGATGAAAAATGTCGCCGGTTATGACCTGTCCCGCCTGATGGCCGGTAGCTTTGGCTGCCTGGGTGTACTCACCGAAGTTTCCATGAAAGTCCTGCCAAAGCCGCGTCATGAGTACCACTTGAGCATGCCTTGCGATCAGGCAGACGCGCTGCAGAAGCTAAGCCTCTGGGGACAGCAGCCGCTACCAATCACAGCCGCCTGTCACTATCAGGATCAACTCTATCTGCGCCTGGAGGGCGGTGAAGCCTCGGTGAAAAACTTTGCGGATAGCCTGCAGGGCCAGGAAATCGATCCGGAATTTTGGACACAACTCAAAGAGCAGCGGCTGGCATTTTTTCATGACTCTCGCCCGCTGTGGCGACTCTCCCTGCCTGCCAATGCCTCACAGCCTGATCTGGATGGTGATTGTCTGATCGACTGGGGTGGCGCACAGCGCTGGATCAAAACTGACCAGCTGGAAACAGCGGTAAGGGAAGCGGCGATACACGCCGGGGGCCATGCCACCTGCTATACCCCAGATCTCACAGATCAGCCATTGCATCCGCTACAACCTTTACTGATTCGCTATCATCAGCAACTCAAGGCGCAACTGGATCCGAAAGGCATCTTTAACCCCGGACGCATGTACAGCGACTATTAAGCAGTAGAGATAAATACTATGCAAACCAACCTGTCTGAAGACGCTAAAAAACTGCCCCGCGCCCAAGAGGCTGAAGATATCCTGCGTAGCTGTGTGCACTGTGGTTTCTGCACGGCAACCTGCCCAACCTATCAACTGCTCGGTGATGAGCTGGATGGACCGCGTGGACGCATCTACCTGATGAAGAGCTTCTTCGAAGGGGGTGAAGTCACCCGGGAAACCCAGGCCCATCTGGACCGCTGCCTGACCTGTCGCAACTGTGAAACCACCTGCCCGTCAGGGGTTAATTACCATGCCCTGCTGGACATAGGTCGTGCGGCTATAGAAGACAAAGTAGGACGCCCTTTCAGTGAAAAACTGGTACGCAGTGCCCTGCGCAAGGTTATTCCCAATCCACAGATCTTTGATCCCTTGATGAAAACTGGCCAGTTGTTTAGGCCAATATTACCCACCAGTCTGAAACAAAAAATACCAGCACGCAGTATCAAGGCAAAACCACGCCCTGATAATCAACATGTCCGAAAAATGCTGATTCTGGAAGGCTGCGTTCAACCTTCACTGTCACCCAACACCAATGCGGCGACCGCTCGTGTTTTAGATAAACTGGGCATTCAGGTCATAACGGCCAAAGAGGCTGGTTGCTGTGGCGCGGTGGACTACCATTTGAATGCACATGAAGCCGGACTGGTTCGGGCACGACAGAATATTGATGCCTGGTGGCCGATGATCGAATCCGGTGCTGAAGCGATCATTCAAACTGCCAGCGGCTGCGGTGCATTTGTAAAAGACTATGGCCATCTACTCAAAGATGACCCTGTCTACGCTGATAAAGCCAACAAGATCAGCACACTGAACAAGGACCTGGTGGAAATACTGGCCAATGAAGATCTTGCTCCATTAAGCCTGAACAGCCATCAAAAGCTGGCTTTTCATTGCCCCTGTACTCTGCAGCACGCGCTCAAACTTAACGGTGCGGTTGAGGGGGTGTTACGCCGACTCGGATTTACCTTGACCGCAGTACCCGATGCCCATTTGTGCTGCGGTTCAGCTGGCACCTATTCGGTCACCCAACCCGAGCTATCCATTCAACTCAGAGATAACAAACTAAACGCATTAGAAAGCGGCAAGCCTGATATGATCGTCACCGCTAATATTGGCTGCCAGACACACCTCAATGGTGCTGGACGTACGGAAGTACGTCACTGGATTGAAATCGTTGAAGATGCACTCAGCTAATTACCGACAAGAAAAACACAACAGGAGATCACCCATGTACACAAAACAGGCACTTACACTGTCAGAAGCCAACCAACTGATTGACGCCGCCTTCACCGAAGCCAAACAAAATGGCTGGGCTGTGGCAGTCGCCGTAGTTGATGACGGTGGCCACCTGCTGTCAATGCAACGTATGCAGGACTGCGCGCCAGTCGGTGCTTATATCGCCGTCGAAAAAGCACGCACCGCTGCCCTGGGTCGGCGTGAAACCAAAATTTATGAAGATATGATTAATGCCGGTCGTAGTGCGTTCCTGTCAGCGCCAGTTATCAGCGCTACGCTAGAGGGTGGTGTACCGGTGATTCATGAAGGACAGGTCATAGCGGCCGTCGGTGTTTCAGGAGTAAAACCAGACCAGGATGCTCAGGTTGCCAAAGCCGGTGTTGCTGGTCTGCAAATCTAAACAGAACTTTTTCCTATCGGAAAAGCCGTTTAAAATCGGCTTTTCCATTCACACCGCCAAAACCCACCTGCTTTTTTGTTAAATTTCAGAAAATTATTCTATTTCAATACATTATACTTTTTACAGGAATTATTATTGTTTTTTACGCCATAATAGATTTTTTAACTGAGTATTATTTTTATTTCAAAACTAAACACTAGCACATAAATAGATATTAGCTTTTTGTTACTGCAAAATACCTTCCCTTAGTGTCGAAGCCTAAAGGTTATAAGAAACACTCGTATCTATAACCTCAAGCTTATCGACAAAGGCCAACAACAATAACGAACCGGAATCTCATCATGGAAACACTGGTTAATACTCTTAACGGTTTTATCTGGAGTGATGCTCTGATCTTTCTGTGCCTTGGCGCAGGTCTTTTCTACTCCATCCTGACGCGTTTTGCGCAGGTACGTCACTTCAAAGAAATGTGGCGTCTACTGTTCAACTCCAACGAGACGGACAAAGGTATCTCTTCATTTCAAGCACTTGCCGTGTCGCTTTCTGGCCGTGTGGGCGTCGGTAACATCGCAGGTGTTGCCGCAGCTATAGGTTTTGGTGGCCCTGGCGCCATTTTCTGGATGTGGGTAGTGGCCTTTCTGGGTGCAAGTACCGCCTATGCCGAATCCACTCTGGGTCAGATCTACAAGGTTAATGACAATGGCCAGTACCGCGGTGGTCCAGCCTACTACTTTGAACGCTGTCTGGGCTGGAAATGGCTCGGTGTACTTTTTGCCATTTCAGCGATAATCGCCTGTGGTGTTTTCCTGCCAGGTATCCAGGCAAATGCGGTCGGTAACGCCGTTGCTCAAGTATTTGGTGAAGGGCAGATAGTGTCCAGTAGCTTTGGCGAAGTCGGCAGCACCAAACTGATTGCACTGGCGATTATACTTATCGTGCTTGCTTTCATTATCTTTGGTGGCATCAAACGCATCGCCCACTTCACTCAGTTTGTCG
This sequence comes from Nitrincola sp., assembly GCF_048264025.1. Taxonomy (NCBI): domain Bacteria; kingdom Pseudomonadati; phylum Pseudomonadota; class Gammaproteobacteria; order Oceanospirillales; family Oceanospirillaceae; genus Nitrincola; species Nitrincola sp. The sequence continues at coordinate 135,198 of NZ_JBLXDN010000002.1, read as the reverse complement.
TACCCTTTATGGCACTGGGCTACATCATCATGGCGATGATCATTATTTTCCTCAACCTGGATAAAGTACCTGGGGTATTTGGGCTGATATTCTCTGATGCCTTTACCGCTCAAGCGGGTTTTGGTGCAGCCATTGGCTGGGGCGTTAAACGCGGCATCTACTCCAACGAAGCGGGTCAGGGTACCGGTCCTCATGCGGCAGCGGCAGCTGAAGTAGAGCATCCTGCCCAGCAAGGTCTGGTACAAGCCTTCTCGGTTTATGTCGACACGCTGTTTATCTGCACGGCCACAGCCCTGATGATTCTGATCACTCAGCAGTACAATGTTCAGGGCTCTCTGGAAGCAGGCCAGTTCATTGTTCAGAACGTCGCCGCTGGCACTGAAATCGGTTCACCGGCCTTTACGCAACTGGCATTGCAGAGTGTATTCGGTGGCGTAGGTCCCATTTTTGTGGGCATTGCGCTGTTCTTCTTCGCCTTCACTACCATTCTGGCCTACTACTACATTGCCGAAACCAACGTAGCTTATCTACGCCGTGCACTGAAGTTGGAAATTCCTCTGTTTATCGTCAAGCTGGTGATCATGTTCATGGTCGCTTACGGTACCGTCAACACCGCTGGCTACATCTGGGGTCTGGGTGACGTCGGCGTTGGTCTGATGGCCTGGATCAACATTCTTGGTATTCTAGTGATCTTCTTCGTCTCCAAGCCAACAATGCGGGCACTGCGTGACTATGAAGAGCAACAGAAAGCCGGTGGGCCTATCACGTTTGATCCAGTAAAACTGGGCATCAAAAACGCCACCTTCTGGGAAGAACGCCTAGAAAAGCAGAAGTCTGAATAAACCAGCCCTGCAACACAAACACACAAGCCCGGCATCGTCCGGGCTTTTTATGTACAGAATATACAGTATGCCGCTAGCGCAAGGATGCGCCTGCATTTTCTGCAAGCCAGTCGTCCACAACACTATATTTAGTGGATTTTTTCAGTGAATCCACTTACTATCCCATAACATGGATGCATGCGATTTGGAACGCGTCTTTAATAAGTATTCGGAGGATCAAATGGATTTTAATCTAAAAAAAGCAATCACCGTTGGTTGTACTTGTTTCTTTTTAGCAGGCTGTGCAGCAAACCAATCCCAGGTAGAATCAAGTAACTACCCTTCTTCGCAAGTAATGGAATCCATTAGCTGGGTTTCTCAAACCCTGGTTACCTCACCTTACCTGCAAATGCTACAACAAAACGACAGTAGCTTGCAGATTGGATTTCCCGATATTCAAGCCTTCAGTTTTGACGGTGCAAGCTTAAGCCAGGAATTACAGCTGGCGCTCACTGATATTGCCGAGGCGCTAATTGCCCAACCGATTTTGAGTGCCGAAGTCATTGGTCACACCGACAATATTGGTAATGCAGAATACAATCAGACCCTCTCAGAAAATCGTGCTCATCAGGTTGCTGACTATTTAGCGCAACAAGGCGTGCATATGACACGGATTAAAGTCACAGGAATGGGACCCTCTGCCCCTATCGCTGACAATAAAACAGCGGAAGGCCGGGCAGCTAATCGTCGAGTCGAACTCATCATCTCTGAATAACCAATGTTTTTATTCAACGCTTTTGACACACTTCCTGAATTGTCGTATCTAGTGCTCCGGAATGCGGCACATAGCACAACGAACCTTGAGCATACAAAACATTGCCTGTAGCCCCTGTACGCAAAAAGGCCCCAAAAGGGGCCTTTTATCATCCATCGAAGGGCTTCAAATCAAAGCAACAAACGCCGAATATCGCTGAGCAAGCCATTCAATTCCGTCAGGAAACGACCGGCATCACTACCGTTGATAGCGCGATGGTCATAGGAAAGACACAGCGGCAACATCAGGCGTGGCTCAAACTCCTTACCATTCCAACGTGGTTTGATATCCGCTTTGGAAACGCCCAGTATGGCCACTTCAGGTGCATTCACAATTGGTGTAAAGCCCGTGCCGCCAATGCCACCCAAACTTGAGATAGTAAAGCAGGCGCCCTGCATCTCGTTTGGTTTAAGTTTGCGATCTTTCGCCTTACCCGCCAGCTCAGCCGCTTCTTTGGACAGGTCGTAAACGCTCTTTTTATCAGCGTCTTTGATGACCGGCACCATCAAGCCATTCGGGGTATCGACTGCCAAACCTATGTTGACATACTTCTTATACACCACATGCTCACCATCGGCGTGCAGGGAAGCATTGAATTTCTGATGACGCGACAGCGCAAGGGCGCAGGCTTTAATCAGGAAAGGTAGTGGTGTCAGCTTCACACCTGACTTCAATGCCTCTTCCTTCATCTCCTTACGGAAAGCTTCCAGCTCGGTGATATCGGCATCATCAAACTGGGTCACATGAGGAATATTTAACCAGCAACGAGCCATGTTATCGCGGGTCAGGCGAGCAATTTTGCTCAATTTGACCATCTCGATTTCACCAAACTGACTGAAATCCACCTCAGGTATTGCCGGTATTCCCGAACCACCCGTGATAGCAGCCTGAGGCTTATCGGTGATCTGTTTCAGTGCTGTTTTAACGTAGAGCTGCACATCTTCTTTGAGTATACGGCTTTTCGGTCCAGTACCACTGACTTTGGACAGATCAACACCGAACTCACGCGCCAGGGCACGCACAGCGGGGCCAGCATGCACTTGACGATTGCTCTTTTCCAACGCATTCAGATCTGCTGCAGGAGCGGTTTTCGCAGCGACAGGGGCTGTTTCAGCGGCAGGAGCAACTTTAGATGCGACTGGCTTTTCCTCTGCGGCCACAGGGGCTGGCGCACTTCCGACGACTTCAAGTTCCAGTAACAGGTCGTTTTCATTAACCTTGTCACCTTCTTTAATGTGCATCGCTTTGATCACACCCGACTTAGGTGCAGGGACTTCCATCGATGCCTTGTCAGTTTCCAGTGTGATCAGACTATCGCCTTCACTGACACTGTCACCCGCTTTAACCAATACTTCAATAACATCCACATCCGTCGCGCCGCTGAGATCGGGTATCAGCACTTTTTCCACACCGCCTGAAGCGGCTGGTGCAGGTGCCGGCGTACTGGCACTCGCTTCTTTAGCAGGTGCAACAGGGGCTTCTGCCGATGCAGGCGCAGCGGCAGCGGCACCCTCAACCTCAAGCTCCAGTAACAGGTCATTTTCGCTAACCTTGTCACCCTCCTTGATGTGCAACGCTTTGATCACCCCCGACTTAGGCGAAGGGACTTCCATCGATGCCTTGTCGGTTTCAAGTGTAATCAAACTGTCGCCTTCGCTAACACTGTCACCCACCTTGACAAGGACCTCGATGACATCAACATCGCTGGCGCCGCTCAAATCAGGGATCAAGACTTTTTCAACGCCGCCGGAAGCGGCTGCCTGAGCGGCTGATGAAGCTGGCGCAGGCGCCGCTTCAGCAGCAGGCTTTTTTTCTGCCGCCGGTTCCGCTACGGCTTGCTCACCGTCTTCTACTTCCAATTCAACAACAGCATCACCTTCACTACAGGTCTCACCTTCTTTCAGTAATAACTTGGTGACTTTACCTGCCGCTGTGGACGGGACCTCCATCGAGGCTTTATCGGTTTCCAGTACAATCAGGGAATCGCCTTCGGCTACCACATCACCCTCTTTGACACAGAGTTCAATGATATCTACGCCTTCATAGCCACCAATGTCTGGAACTGTTACGGTAATTTTACTCACATTCGTATCCTCTCGCTTAACCAGTCAGAAGTGCCTGTATCACACGGTCCAAGGGGCCGGTTTTTCAGGGTTGATATTGAACTTCTGCATGGCCTTGGCGACAACGGAGGCCTCCAGCTTGCCATCTTCCTGCAGTGCTTTGAGTGCTGCAACCACCACATAGTGTCGATTCACTTCGAAGAACTCACGCAACTTGGCACGGGTGTCAGAACGACCAAAACCATCGGTACCCAGTACTTTGTAACGGCGCGGGATATACTCGCGCAGTTGATCCGCGTACAGGCGCATATAGTCTGTCGATGCCACTACAGGCCCTTCGCGTCCTTTCAGACACTGCTCCACATAGGATTCACGTGGTTGTTCTTCAGGGTGCAACATATTCCAGCGGTACACAGCCTGAGCATCACGGCGCAGCTCATTGATTGATGTCGTACTCCAAACGTCAGCCTCGACACCAAACTCTTCACGCAGAATAGTGGCCGCTTCGCGGACTTCGCGCAGGATTGAACCACAACCCATCAACTGTACCCGCAAGTCGGCTTTTTTGCCCTCTTCAAGCAGGTACATACCCTTGATGATGCCTTCTTCCGCTCCGGCTGGCATATCAGGATGCTGATAATTTTCGTTCAGCGTTGTTACGTAGTAAAACTTGTTTTCCTGATCATGGAACATACGCTTCAGACCGTCCTGAATAATCACGGTCAATTCATAGCTGTAAGTAGGATCATAGCTGACACAGTTAGGAATCATCTGCGCCATCAAGTGACTGTGGCCATCCTGATGCTGCAGACCTTCACCATTCAGCGTAGTACGTCCTGAGGTTGCCCCGATCAGGAAACCACGTGCCTGTGAATCACCCGCGGCCCAAATCAAATCCATCACACGCTGGAAGCCGAACATGGAATAGAAGATATAGAAGGGAATCACAGGGCAGTTGTTGTTACTGTAAGAGGTGGCACAAGCCAACCAGGCGCTGAACGCACCGGCTTCGTTGATCCCCTCTTCCAGTATCTGGCCAGTTTTCGACTCTTTATAGAACATGATCTGATCACGATCATGTGGCGTGTAACGTTGACCTTGAGAGGTGTAGATACCCAACTGGCGGAACATACCCTCCATACCGAAGGTACGCGCTTCATCCGGTACAATCGGTACCACACGATTGCCAATGTTTTTATCTTTAACCAGCGTACTCATCACTCGGTTCAACGCCATCTGCGTTGAGATTTCACGCTCACCGGTACCCTTGAGCTGACTACTGAAAGTCTCCAGATCAGGTGTTTCCAGTTTATCGAAACTGCTGCGTCGGGCAGGATAAAAACCGCCCAGTTGCTTACGCCGCTCAAACATGTACTTCATTTCAGGTGAGTCTGGCGATGGGCGGTAATAAGGCACTGTCTCTAACTGATCATCGGTCAGCGGAATGTTGAAGTTGTCACGGAAGAGTTTAAGGTCTTCCAGCGCCACTTTTTTCAGTGAATGGGTATCGTTTTTAGCCTGTCCTGACTGCCCGGTACCATATCCCTTAACGGTTTGTGCCAGGATTACGGTAGGCTGACCTTTATGACTCATCGCTGCATGATAGGCTGCGTAGACTTTGTAAGGATCATGTCCACCGCGGTTCAGGTTCATGATTTCCTGATCTGTCATATCCTTGACCATTTCCAGCAACTCGGGGTATTTGCCGAAGAAATGCTCACGAGTATAAGCGCCGCCATTAGCCTTATAGTTCTGCAGTTCACCATCGACAACTTCATCCATGCGCTTCTGCAGTAAACCCTTGTCGTCTTTATCAAACAACGGGTCCCAATGACGACCCCATAGGCACTTGATGACATTCCATCCGGCACCACGGAAAATGGATTCCAGTTCCTGAACGATCTTGCCATTACCACGCACCGGACCATCCAGGCGTTGCAGGTTACAGTTGACCACAAACACCAGGTTTTCCAACTGCTCACGGCCAGCCAGCGAAATGGCACCTAATGACTCAGGCTCATCACACTCACCATCGCCCAGGAAGGCCCAGACTTTACGCTCACCGCGCTTAACCAGATCGCGAGCTGACAGATAACGCATAACATGCGCCTGATAGATCGCCTGAATCGGTCCCAGCCCCATAGATACGGTCGGGAACTGCCAGAAGTCTGGCATCAGCCAAGGATGCGGATAAGAAGGCAGACCGTTACCATCCACTTCGCGACGGAAATTATCCATCTGCTCTTCTGTCAAGCGCCCTTCAAGGTAAGCACGGGCATAAATACCCGGAGAAATATGGCCCTGAAAAAACACCATATCCGACTCACGATCCCCTTCTGGACCATGAAAGAAATAGTTAAAGCCTATGTCATACAGCGTAGCGGATGAAGAAAAACTGGAAATGTGCCCACCAAGCGCATCATTATTGTCATTCGCACGCATGACCATAGCCATAGCATTCCAGCGAATAAAAGAGCGTATGCGCCGCTCCATAAATAGATCACCCGGCATCCGCACTTCATCACGTGGCGAAATAGTATTGCAGTAGGGTGTTGTCAACGAACCGGCCGCACCGAGTCCGATATCAGAAGCCTTATGACCCAGCTTCTTTAAAATATAGCGCGCTCTGTCGTCACCTTCATGTTTGGCAACTGACTCAAGCGCGTCCAGCCACTCTTGAGTTTCCAATGGATCCACATCTTCTCTTATGTCGTGCACTTTGTATTCTCCGGCCAGTAGATAACTGTGTTATGAAAGCCTAGACGTATGCTGCACGTTTTGCATGCTGCACCGCACAGAAATTATTATGTAGTAATACTACCTTTTTTGATGTTTTCTGTCCATATTGCGAAAAATAGTCGCTTATACAGCACACAAATAAACGAATAGTGTAATAAATATACAAAACTTGATAAGTTAACTTGCTGTTTTTTATTATAGGTTAAGATCAGCTCGACGTAACGAGCGTTCAACACGGGTATTTTCCTTACCCTGCTCCTGCAAGGCGTCCTCAACATAAGCCAAATGATCATGAACAGCCTGCCTTGCAGCAACCGGATCACCTGTTTCAATTGCGGCAAGCAGCAGACCATGCTGTGCATGTATGGTGCGGCGGTAATCAGCTTTGGGATAAATTTTGCTCAGGTTACCACCGATATGATGGCTTAGCAGACTGAACAGCGCCCGCATCATATGCAGAAGCACGGTGTTATGCGCGGCTGCAGCAATCGAAAGATGAAACTCTACATCAGCACGTACTTCATTATCAAATTCGCGTAAATCATGAAAGCGCTGCAACTCTTCGTAACAATGGCGTATTTTTAGCTTATCCGCCGAAGTGCTGCGCAATGCGGCATAGTATGCGGATACGCCCTCCAATGCATAGCGAAACTCCAGCAAGTCGTACTGAGCTTCAGGATGACTTTCAAATAAAGCCATCAGTGGATCAGAAAAACCCGATCCGAGATTATCTGCCACATAGGTACCCCCACCCTGTCGGCTAGTCAATAAACCTTTGGCAATCAGCTTCTGTACTGCCTCACGTAACGAGGGCCTAGAAACACCAAATTTAACTGATAACTCACGTTCAGGCGGCAAGCGCTGCCCTGAATTTAGCGCGCCTTCAAGAATCATTTCTTCTATCTGCTGCATAATGACATCAGATATTTTTGGTTGCCTGACACTTTTATAGACCATCGGACTCGCTACCCTTCACTGAACAACTTCACCACAGCGGCCAGATATGAATCCGGCAGCCTATATATCCCCGTTAAAAGGAATTTAACCATAAATGGCCTGACATGGCAGTCACTTAATCGTATAGTCAGCGGTTTCAAGACGTAAACAGGTTGTTTTTATGGAAGTCACCGCTTGGATGGTTGCTGATCGTATCTTTCAGACCATATTCCCGTTGTTGGCCATTGTGCTGATCGGGTTTGTCTATGCTCGTAAACGCCCAACTGATATGTCAGTTGCCAATAAAGTAAACATCGACATTTTCACCCCAGCGCTGATTTTCTCTGTTATGTCTGCTGAGAGCTTTGACCTGCAAAATTACTACCCCCTGGCATTTGGGGCGCTAGTCGTTATTCTCGCTTCCGGCTTACTCATCTGGCCAGTGTGCCGATTTATCGGTGTCAAGCCAAAAACCTTTCTACCACCGATGATGTTCTCCAACAGCGGCAATCTAGGTATTCCATTAATTGTGCTGGCATTCGGAGAATCGGCTCTACCCGCAGCCGTGGTGTTATTTTTGGTCGAGAATTTACTTCATTTCACCCTGGGTCTGTATATTCTTGATCACAAAACCCGTTTACTTAACTTGCTGCGAATGCCGATGATCATTGCCACCCTTGCCGGGGTTGCCTGGAGCTATTCAGATATGGTTCTACCACCAGCGTTACGCACCTTTGTTGACATGCTGGGCCAAATTGCCATTCCATTGATGCTGTTTGCACTTGGGGTACGCATGACCAGTATTGACTTTACCCACTGGAAAATTGGTTTGTGGGGCGCCGTGTTGGCTCCGGCATCCGGTTTGCTAGTTGCATTAGCATTACAGCCTTTCTTGCAACTAGAACCCCAGCACTTTGCTTACTTGCTTCTGTTTGCGGCACTGCCACCAGCCGTACTCAACTATATGATTTCTGAGCGCTATAATCAGGAACCTCATTTAGTTGCTGCCATTGTGTTAATTGGCAATGTTGGCAGCTTACTGTTCATCCCGGTTGTACTGGCATTTACACTCTGACGACAAGCTCTAAGCTGCCGCCAGAGTGAGGCTGCATCAGTCCTGCACTGCGAGCTGCTCAACCTGTAACAGGTCGCGATTACGTTCCAGCGTAGCTGGACCTATACCCTGCACCTCAGTCAGCTCGTCAATACTGACAAAGCCTCCCTTTTCCGTGCGATAATCCACAATAGCCTGGGCCTTGGCCGGACCTACACCGGTTAAGGCTGCGGCAATCTGTTCAGCAGTGGCAGTATTCAGGTCAATCGGTGTAGAAGCCGATAACGGAGCGGCGAAGCATAATGCGAAGATCAGTGCTAAAGCACCAACAAATGACAGTTTCATTGTAAACCTCCATGTTTAAGAAAAACGCCGGTCTCCAGACCAGCGCCTTAAATTTAATCTGATCGGCCCTGACACACCAGAGGCTGATGCATAAAAATGCAGCCGAATTGATACAGATCAAAAATCGATCAGAAATAGCCACCCTGCTGCAATTCTTTTAATATTTGATCACAGCGGGCGGCAGGATCTTCTGCACGGGTGATGGGTCTACCAATGACCAGGTAGTTACTCCCTTGGCGCAGGGCCTCAAGCGGAGTCATAATTCGTCGTTGATCACCTGCATCCGCATCCAGCGGTCGAATTCCAGGAGTGACAAGCTTAAAGCTTTCCGGTAACTGCTGGCGCAACAGGCTAGCCTCCTGAGCAGAACACACCACACCATCAAGTCCACACTCGGCTGTCAAATTGGCTAAACGCTGCACCTGCTGCTGCGGCTCAACGGCAATACCTATCTCCGCAAGATCAGCCTGTTCCATACTCGTCAGTACGGTGACAGCAATTAACAGAGTCTGGCAGTTTGATTGTTTATCCAGCCGTTCCCGTGCGGCTTGCATCATGCGCCGACCACCGGAGGCATGCACATTAACCATCCAGACACCCAGTTCTGCCGCTGCACCGACTGCACTGGCGGTAGTATTGGGAATATCGTGAAACTTCAGATCAAGAAACACTTCAAACCCACGCGACTGCAAGGCTTCAACCACAGTCGGTCCAGCCCGGGTAAACAGCTCTTTACCCACTTTGACCCGACAAGAGTTCGGGTCCAGACGATCGGCCATATTAAGGGCAGCCCCCTGCTCAGGAAAATCCAGTGCTACTATGATCGGTTTTAACGCATCAGTCATTTTTGATATCCTGCTTCATTCGCCTTCCAACCCCTGTACAGGACGTGAACTGTCCCAGGTTTTACAGGAAGGGCACTGCCAGTAAAGTGTTTTGCTGTCATAACCACACTGGCCACAACGGTAGCGGGGTTTATTTTGCGCCAACTGCTCAGTAAGTTCGCGCAGGGTGCTTAAACTGCCTTTTACAGCAACATCACTCTGCTGTAACTGCAGACTAATCAGATAATTGAATCCCCGCAGTGATGGGTGTTTTTTTAATGCATCGATGATGTACTCAACTGCCAATTGATCACCTTGGCTCGCGTGTAGCAACTGTGCTTTTGCAACAATCAATGTGGTGGACGGATGCGGCCCCAGACATTGCTCCAAATAGCTCTGATAAGCCTTGACATTGTCCAGTTCGGTGTAACATAACCTGAGCATTTCAACTGTTTCAGGTATCATCAAGGGATCCTGATCGGCCACTTCTTTCAGATGTTTGATTGCACCGCGCCAAGCATGGCGCTGCATTCGATGCTCAGCCAACATAAGATTTGCACGTACACAGGTGGGGTCCAACTTTAACGCCTGCTTGAGTCGGCTTTCTGCATCAGTACCCTGTTCCCCGAGTCGTCCATCGGCAAGCTGACAAGCATAATGTGCCATTTCATGAGCAACAGCCGTGCGTTTGGAGTCGGGTAATTTCAACGCGGTATTCAGAGCCTTGTCCCACTCCAACTGCTTTTCATACAGCTTTGCCAGAAGTCGGCGAGCGCTATGGCGTAACTCGTCACGCGGATTATCACTGATCACTGACTGTAATAATGTTTCAGCCCTGTCCAGCAAACCTACGGCATTATAGTCTTTGGCCAAGGATATTTGTATATTCAGAAAGTCCTCATGCAACAGGTCGCTACGCGCCAATAAAGTCTGGTGCAACTCTATTGCTTTCTCATACTCACCTTTTTTCCGGAACAGATCGGCCAACGCCAGGTAGGCAGGGACCGTGTCAGAGTTAATCTCCAATACACGGATAAAACGCTCTACAGCTTCATCAGTTTTGTTGTGAATCAAAAAATTAAGGCCATGATAGTAATCACGGCCAGGTTGGGACTGAAGCGGATGGGCCGGTCGCCGATAGCGGCCTAATAGCCAACCTGCCGCTATCGCAGCCATCAGCAACGGAATCAGTACAACATAGTCTGACATATCAGGCTGGGTCTTTCAGACTCGATGTTCTCAACTTGTTAATTTCCTGGCGTGCTGAAACCATCTTTTTATTCAGATAGTAAAGTCGGGTTTTCAGAGACAGTACTACCACTGAACTCAGCAATACCCCCAAAAGCCCACCGACAGCAAATGCCCCAAGCAACCACAACGAAAGACTGGCTTGTGGTAGCGTGAAGAAAATCAGATCTATTTGCACTGGCGTCATGTTATGCAAGGTAAACAGTATCCCAGCCAGCAATACCAGCAATACAATAACCACCACAATAAAACGCTTCAGAAAACGCACGTTACAACCTCCGTCAGACCAGGTTTATCAACCGGCATTCATACTGTTGTTTACCTGATCCCGCATCTCTTTACCGGGTTTGAAATGAGGCACATATTTCGCATCCAGCGATACGGCTTCACCCGTTTTTGGGTTGCGTCCAATACGCGGAGCACGGTAATGCAGTGAAAAGCTACCAAAACCACGTATTTCGATCCGATCACCATCGGATAAGGCTTCGGTCATGTGATCGAGCATGGTTTTCACGGCCAACTCCACATCCTTGACAGATAACTGCGGGTGCTGCTCTATCAGGCGTTCAATAAGCTCTGATTTTGTCATGGTTTCCTCCACTAAAATCGATGAATGCTCATCGCTCTGCCGAACACGAGCACATAAACCACCCTCGGGCAGTTACTTGCCAGGTTATCGGCTATCTTTTTTCATCTGCGCCTTGATCAACTCGCCGATCGTTGTCGGACCAGCTGCTTCAACAGGAGCCTGCTCTTTTACCGCTTTAATAGCATCCTTTTCAGCCTGCTCAGTCAATTGCTTCACCGACAGGTTTACACTGCGATTACGGCGGTCCAGACTGATAATAATAGCATCAACCAGCGTTCCGACCGGATACAGCCCGGGAAGATTATCAACCCGGTCACGCGAAACTTCAGAGACCTTAAGCGTACCTTCAACACCCTCAGCCAACTCAACGATAGCCTGGCGTTCATCACAACTGATCACTTTACCCTGAACCTGAGCCCCTTTCGGATTTATATCAGCAAAGTTAGCAAATGGATCTGAGCTGGCCTGTTTGATGCCCAGCGCAATGCGTTCCCGTTCAGGATCTACCGACAGCACCACAGCCTCGACTTCCTGGCCTTTGCTGTACAGCTTCACAGCCTCTTCTCCTGACTCGTCCCAAGACAAGTCAGACAAGTGGACCAGACCATCGATTCCACCATCCAGACCGATAAAAATACCAAAATCTGTAATGGATTTAATCACACCGGCAACACGATCACCTTTCTTACAACGGTTCGCAAAGCCTTCCCAGGGGTTTTCACAACACTGTTTCATGCCTAGCGAGATACGACGACGTTGCTGATCAATATCCAGAATCATAACATCAACTTCATCTCCTACCTGTACAACTTTGGAGGGATGAATATTGCGGTTGGTCCAGTCCATTTCAGATACATGAACCAAGCCTTCTACACCTTCACCTATTTCGGCAAAGCAGCCATAGTCAGTCAGATTAGTAACGCGAGCCCTGACCTTGTCACCAACATTGTTTTTGCTGACCAGTTGATCCCAAGGATCAGCCTGCAGTTGTTTCAGGCCCAGAGAAACCCGGCTACGCTCTTTATCAAACTTGAGCACTTTAACATCCAGTTCCTGGCCAATGCTGAGCAGTTCACTCGGATGCTTAACGCGTTTCCAGGCCATGTCGGTAATATGCAACAAGCCATCGATACCGCCTAGCTCAACAAAGGCGCCATAGTCAGTTAGGTTTTTAATAACCCCTTTGATGACCAGGCCCTCTTCCATTTTTTCCAGCAGTTTTTCGCGTTCTTCAGTATAGGCGGCTTCAAGAACGGCGCGTCGAGAAACAACGATATTATTAGTACGGGCATCCAGCTTTACCAGCTTGAGTTCCAGTTCCTGCCCTTCGAGATAGGCAGTATCACGGACTGGGCGTACATCAACCAGCGAACCCGGCAAGAAAGCACTGATGCCATTAACATCCACGGTGAGGCCACCACGCACTTTACCGGTAATGTAGCCGGTAACGGTTTCGTTGCCTTCGTAAGCGCTTTCCAATACACCCCAGGATTCAGCTCGGCGTGCTTTTTCACGGGAGAGAAGTGTTGTGCCGAATCCATCTTCCAGTGCTTCAAGAGCCACTTTGACTTGGTCACCTACGGCAACGGTCAACTGTCCCTTGTCATCCTTAAACTGCTCTAACGGAATCACACCTTCAGATTTCAATCCAGCGTTAACGATGACGAAATCGTTTTCAACAGCCACCACCGTACCGGTGACTATGGAGCCTGGAGCCATTTCAAGCTCTTTCAGACTTTCTTCAAACAGCTCTGCAAAACTTTCGCTCATTACCCGCATCCTCAGACTGAAACTGCCTAACGCAGCCCTTTATGTTTTGCTTCATCCAGCACCACCATCAACACCTCCTCAATTGTCATTTTGGTGGTGTCAAGAATCACCGCATCAAGCGCCGGTTTCAGTGGCGAGACACTGCGGTTCATATCCCGCGCATCCCGCGCTTTTAAATCCAATACTATATCTTCAAGGCTAGCACTCAGGCCCTTGCTAATCAACTGCTTATAACGGCGACTGCCACGTTCTTCTGCACTGGCGTCCAAATAGACCTTTAGACAGGCTTCCGGGAAGATCACAGTGCCCATATCACGGCCATCAGCTATCAGGCCAGGGGCCGCAACAAAGTCACGCTGACGCTGTAGCAAAGCCTGACGCACCGAGGGCATAGCAGCTACAACCGAGGCATCAGCCCCTACTGCCTCAGTCCTGATGGTATCAGTAACTTCCTCACCTTCTAATACAATTTTAACATCATCTGCAGATCCAGCCAGAAACTGCACATCCAGATGGGCAGCCACAACTTCCAGAGATTCTTCATCATCCAGTGAAATACCATGATGCCGGGCGGCAACAGCTGTCAGGCGATACAAGGCTCCACTATCCAACAGATGCCATCCCAGGCTCTGAGCTAACAGACGACAGATTGTTCCTTTGCCGGAACCACTCGGACCATCAACAGTAATGATAGGTACTGAAACTCTGGTGGACATCAGTCCGCCTCCTTTCTGGATTAGTAGACTGCACTGCAAACAGCACAGAACCAAATTGGTAAATTCTTACAGCTACACCCGTCACTCACCCGGATTTTCTGCACCCTTGGCTGGTATATCAGCCGAGGTGGGTGCCGATGGCAATTCATAGGCCGTACCGGTCAGTAACGTGCTGAAATATTCACGCGCAATGCGTGCACGAGTGAAAATACCCAGCAATGTCTGACTGTCATCTGTATCTATCGCCTGGCGCAGGCGCGACAAGCCCGTGGTGAACTGGTCAATCTGATTCAGTAGCGCCTCCCGATTTGCCTGACAGATATCGTGCCACATGACCGGATCACTGGCGGCAATACGGGTAAAATCGCGAAAACCACCCGCGGCATAGCGAAAAATATCTTTATTTTCTTCTTCATGCGCCAGCGTATCTACTAGCGAAAAGGCCAATAGATGCGGGAGATGACTGGTAGCGGCTAATACCTCATCATGACGCTGAGGCTCCATTTGCAGTACTTCAGCACCCAGTGACTGCCATAACTCTGCAACCACGCTGACCGCTAAGGGGTCAGTTTCTGGCAAAGGGGTCAGAATCACCTTATGGCGTTCAAACAGGTCGGCATTGGCAGCCATCACGCCGCTTTTTTCCGCACCCGCTATCGGATGCCCTGGCACAAAGGTGGCTGGCATAGTTGGAAATACACGCTGAGCGGCTTCAATTATATTCATTTTAGTGCTGCCAGCATCGGTAACCAAAGTGTCTGGTCGCAATGCAGGCGCAATAGCTCCCAGCAGTTGCTCCATCGCCTTGACCGGCACAGCCAGCATCACCAGGTCAGCTTCAGCTACGGCGTCCAGCAGGGATGTGACTTGTTTATCTATCACGCCTAACTGCAGCCCCAGTTCACACTCGGCCGAATTCAAATCGTAACCGCTCACTTCATCAACAAGATGGCGTATTTTAAGTGCCTTGGCAAACGATCCACCAATCAACCCCAGGCCAATTACCAACACCTTGTTCAAGGTATATTTCACGCTATCACCTTTTTCAACACGTTCAGAAAGCGTTGATTTTCTGTTTCTGTACCCAGCGTAACACGCAAATGTTGCGGCATGGCATAGACACCCAGCGGTCTGACAATCACGCCTTGTTCGAGCAGCGCTTGATAGACAGGCAAGGCATCTTTTTCACAATCAAGGGTGATAAAATTGGCCGCCGAAGGAATATAGCTCACACCCAACTCGGCTAACCCGGCTTGCATCTGCTGCAACCCCTGTCGATTTAAACTGACTGTACGCTCCAGATACTCCCAGTCAGTCAATGCCGCCATGGCCGCTGCCTGAGCGACTGAGCTGACATTAAATGGCTGACGGACACGGTTCAGAAGATCAGTAACAACCGGATTGGCAACAGCAAAACCAACACGCAGTGCAGCCAGTCCATAGGCTTTGGAAAAGGTGCGAGTTACGATCAAATTGCTGTAGGTAGATGTGAGCGATAGACCATCCGGCGTATCGGCCTGATCGGTATACTCGCTATAGGCTTCGTCTAGAACCACGAGCACCCGTTCGGGTATACGCGCCATAAACTGCTGGAATGCCTGTTTGGACAGTAAGGTACCGGTAGGATTATTAGGATTGGCAATGAAAATGACACGAGTATATTGCGTGACGGCATCGGCCATGGTATCAAGATCGTGGCCGTAATCCCGTGCAGGCACTCTAATACCCGTGGCTCCGCAGGCTTTGACTACCAGCGGATAGACAATAAAGGCATACTCAGAATAGATCGCCTCGACCCCTTCATGCAAAAAGGCACGAGCAACCAACTCCAGAAGATCATTGGAGCCATTCCCTAGGGTCAATTGGTCAGTAGCAAGATTAAAGCGCTCACTCAGTGCCTGTTTGAGATAATATCCGTTACTGTCAGGATAACGGGTCATACCTGCCAGCACAGACTGTACCGCCGCAACAGCGGCTGGCGATGGCCCTAACGGGTTCTCGTTGCTGGCCAGTTTGACAATATCGCGAATTCCCAGTTCACGTTCCAACTCTTCCGCAGGCTTGCCTGCCTGATAGGGTTGAAGTGCCTGTACACCGGGATTTGACAGAGCTACAAAATCACAGCTCATAGCGGATTTCCTGTTGTAATTAGAGGACGGCTCTGGGATATGAACCCAGCACTTTAAGAGTATCGGGACCACTTGCCAGTTCGTTCAGTAATTCCATAACGGATGCATCTTCCTGATGCCCCTCAAAGTCGATGTAGAATAAGGAGTAATCATCCAGCCCCTGATGCACCGTCCGGCTTTCCAAACGGGTTAAGCTGATATTACGCTGCCGGAATGCACCCAACACATCATGGAGCACGCCAGGCTGGTCTTTGACCGAAAGCAAAATTGAGGTTTTATCATGGCCACTGGGCTCTACATACTGTTTACCCAAGACCAGATAACGGGTATCAGCCGCCAGGGTTTTATCATCTGTAGGATCAAGCAATAGCTCTACTTCGCCACAGATCCGTAAATCATAGCGACGAAACAAGTCCAGCGTATGACTGACCAAACCTTCGTGGGCACTCTCTATCGGGGTGACAGCATAGTGACAGTGACCTTGCTCTACCGCCTTGAATGCCTGTTCCGGATCGGTCATTGCTACTCCCTTAGCCGAAAGCCCGAAATGCTTACGCACGGCTTGTTCGGTATATCCTCCCTCTGGTCCTGGGTAGGCCACACTCAACGGCTGCTCCAGCGCAAGACACACAGACATAATTTCACGAAACAAGCGGGCCATATCCTGATCTGGCAGCGGCCCAGTATTACGTGCCATAACACGTCGCAATACCTGTGCCTCGCGTTCAGGACGGTAAAACACAGCCGGTAAATTCTGATTAAAGCGCTGCTTTACCTCGGCCACTTGCTGCGCACAAGCCGCGCGTTTATTGATCAACATTTGTAACTGCTGATCTATGGCATCGATCTGATCACGCAGTGTCTTGAGTTCAGCTTCGGCGCTGGCCGATGGAGTCTCCGGAACCTGCTCAGCCATGCTGCGTCTCGAAATCGGACATAAATGTCAGCAACGCATCGACAGCCGCTTCGGGTACGGCGTTATAGATACTGGCACGCATCCCGCCGACAGAACGGTGTCCTTTTAAGTTTAGCAAACCAGCCTCTTCAGCCTGCTGCAGAAACAGCTTATCCAGTGCCGCATCAGCCAGAGTAAAGGGCACATTCATGCCAGAACGGCTATCCATTGCTACCGGGTTGGCGTAGAAATCGCTGCGATCTATGGCGGCGTATAGCTTAGCGGCTTTACGCTGGTTAACCTCAGCCATTGCCGTAACCCCTCCCTGGCGTTTCAGCCAATCAAACACCAGCCCTGATAGATACCAGGCAAAAGTTGGAGGTGTGTTGTGCATCGACTCACCCTCAGCATGCACTTTGTAATCATACATGGTGGGAGTTCCTGCCAGGGTCTGCCCCAACAGGTCTTCACGCACAATCACCACAGTCAAACCGGCTGGGCCGATATTTTTCTGTGCTCCGGCGTAGATCACCCCAAAACGGCTGACATCCAAGGGACCTGCAAGAATATCCGATGACATATCGACGATCAGGGGCACAGAGCCACTATCGGGTATGTAATTGAATTCCACACCACCAATGGTTTCATTACTGGTGTAATGGAGGTAAGCCGCATCCGGGCTCAACTGAATTTCGGCTGGGGTGGGTGCACGCCGGAAATGCTCAGCTTCGGTTGTAGCGGCCACATTAACACTACAGTAACGAGACGCTTCAGCAATAGCTTTCGTCGACCAGATACCGGTGTTTATGTAATCAGCAGTCTGTTTGCCGCGCAACAGGTTCATCGGCAGCATAGCAAACTGACTGCTCGCCCCACCCTGCAAAAACAACACCTTGTAATGATCCGGAATCGACATCAGCTCACGCAGATCCTGCTCAGCCTGGTGTGCAACCGAAACAAATTCATCACTACGGTGACTCATCTCCATGATCGACAGGCCCTTTCCTTGCCAATCACATAAATCCCGCTGCGCCTGTTGTAACACTTCATCTGGCAAGGCGGCTGGCCCTGCACTGAAATTAAATTTACGTGTCATTACGTCTATCAGTCCAGTTGCTCAGGTGGGAGACGCTCTCCCACCCAGTTGATGGTGCTTAGTTTGATGTACTTATTCGTCTGCGCCTGTGTCAGCGTCGGAAGAATCATCCTGAGGTTGCTCCAGCGCATCAGCGCTCAATTCAACATCATCATCCTCCGGCTCTTCTATACGTGCCAGACCTACCAGTTTTTCATCTTCACTCAGGCGAATCAGCATAACTCCCTGGGTATTACGACCCAAGACAGAGATTTCTTCTGTGCGTGTGCGAACCAGCGTACCGCGGTTACTGATGAGCATCACACCATCACCGTTGAAGACCTGAACAGCACCCGCGAGGGATCCATTACGATCCGTACACTGCATAGCGATAACCCCTTGACCGCCACGACCTCTGAGTGGGAAATCTTCCACAGCTGTTTGCTTACCAAAGCCTTTTTCAGATGCAGTAAGCACCTTGCCACCCGGCTGTGGAATCATCAGGGAGATAACGCTGGCCTCTTCCGGCATTCTGACGCCGCGCACACCCCGAGCCGTACGACCCATGGAGCGAACATCCTGTTCATTAAAGCGCACCGCTTTTCCGGCACTGGTCACCAGCATCACATCATCATTACCATTGGTAATGGCGGCACCTATCAAATGATCACCTTCGACGATATCCAGTGCAATCAAACCTGTACTACGAGGTCTGGCAAAGCTCTGCAATGGTGTTTTCTTCACGGTGCCCTGAGCAGTCGCCATGAAAACGAAGCGATTTTCGTCAAACTCTTTGACCGGCAGAATCGTATTGATCCGCTCACCTTCTTCCAACGGCAGTATATTCACCAATGGTCGACCTCGGGAAGCACGACTGGCCGGTGGAATTTCATAAACTTTCAACCAGTAAACCTTGCCACGACTGGTGAAACACAACACGGTGTCATGGGTATTGGCAATCAGCAGATGTTCGATAAAGTCTTCATCTTTCATTGCTGTAGACGACTTACCCTTACCACCACGCTTCTGTGCCTGATACGCATCCAGCGGTTGTGTCTTGGCATAACCGCTGTGCGAAATCGTCAGCACCATGTCTTCTTCAGTGATCAGATCAGCAACGGTAAGATCTTGTTGCGAAGACATGATTTCCGTACGGCGCGGATCAGCGTATTCATCAACAACAGCCGCCAGTTCTTCACGGATCACTTCCATCAAGCGCTCACGTGACGACAGGATATATAAGAGCTCGGCAATTTTTTCGACCAGATTGCGGTACTCGCCAATCAGCTTTTCATGCTCCAGCCCGGTCAGACGATGCAAGCGCAAATCCAGAATAGCCTGCGCCTGAACCGGTGACAGGTAATAATGACCATCGCGCAGACCGAACTGAGGCTCAAGGTCTTCGGGACGGCAAGCATCTTCACCAGCACGCTCGAGCATTTCTACTACATCACCTGGCTGCCAGGGCTGAGCGATCAGACGATCACGCGCATCCGCCGGAGTCGGAGATTCTTTAATCAGCTGAATAACCGGGTCAATATTGGCCAGTGCAATCGCCAGACCTTCCAGGACATGGCCTCGCTCACGCGCTTTACGCAACTCATACACAGTTCGGCGTGTAACCACCTCACGGCGATGCAGGATGAAGCACTCCAGCATGGTTTTCAGATCGAGCGTACGCGGCTGCCCATCTACCAGTGACACCATGTTGATACCAAACACGCTTTGCAGCTGCGTTTGAATAAACAGGTTATTGATAATAACTTCAGGGACTTCACCACGGCGCAACTCGATGACAATACGCATACCGTCTTTATCGGATTCGTCACGCAGCTCGCTGATGCCTTCCAGCTTCTTCTCTTTAACCAGATCAGCAATTTTTTCAATGGTGCGGGCTTTATTAAGCTGATAAGGAATTTCGGTAATCACCAGCATCGGCCGGCCATTACGCGGGTTATCCTCAACATGATGGCGCGCACGAACATAGATACGCCCACGCCCGGTCCGATAGGCCTGCAAAATACCCGCACGACCATTAATAATCGCACCTGTGGGGAAATCCGGGCCTGGAATGAACTCCATCAACTCATCAACCGTGAGTTCCGGGTCATCAATCAACGCCAGACACCCTTTGACCACTTCACTGAGGTTATGCGGTGGAATGTTGGTTGCCATGCCCACGGCAATCCCTGAGGAGCCATTGACCAACAAGTTCGGCACACGGGTCGGCAACACAGCAGGAATACGTTCAGTGCCGTCATAGTTATCAACGAAATCGACCGTTTCTTTATCCAGGTCAGCCAGCAGATCATGTGCGATCTTGGCCATACGGATTTCGGTGTAACGCATGGCAGCCGCGCTGTCGCCATCCACGGAACCAAAGTTACCCTGGCCATCAACCAGTGGCGCCCGCATGGAAAAGCTCTGTGCCATCCTGACGATGGTATCGTAAACAGCGCTATCACCATGTGGATGGTATTTACCGATGACGTCACCGACAACACGTGCCGATTTCTTGTATGGTTTGTTCCAGTCATTTCCAAGCTCGTGCATGGCAAACAGAACCCGGCGATGCACCGGTTTCAGACCATCACGTACATCAGGTAATGCTCGACCTACAATGACGCTCATGGCGTAGTCGAGATAGGACTGTTTAAGCTCATCCTCAATATTGACTGGCAGGACTTCTTTGGCTAGATCACCCATTCGCTCAGCGTTCCTTGATTCGGTATGCTTACACGCCGTTGATACGGCAGTTTATTAACGGGCTATTATACCATAAACACACGCTGACTCACCTCTGCTATGAGTGTTAGAATCAACTTGAACTGACCAATTGGAAATTAATTGACCATGAGCAACCCGCGCGCACTGAACCTTGACCCTGCCGAGATTGCAAAATTTGAAGAACTGGCCAGTCGCTGGTGGGACAAAAACAGTGAATTCAAGCCACTGCACGACATTAACCCGCTTAGAGTCGGCTTTATTGACCGCATTGCCGGACTGGCTGGCAAGCGTGTCATTGATATCGGCTGTGGCGGTGGCATCCTATCAGAAGCCATGGCAAGACGCGGCGCCGAGGTAACCGGCATCGACATGGGCGAAGCCCCACTGAAAGTGGCTAAGCTGCATGGACTGGAAAGTGGCGTAAAAGTTGATTACCAACGCATTACCGCCGAAGAGATGGCCATCACCCACCCGCAAGCCTTTGATGTCGTGACCTGCATGGAAATGATCGAGCATGTACCCGATCCGGCTTCAGTGATCAATGCCTGTGCCAGCCTGGTAAAGCCTGGTGGACAAGTATTTTTATCCACGCTCAACCGCAATCCGAAAAGCTACCTGTTTGCGATCCTCGGCGCTGAGCGCTTACTCAGACTAGTCCCCGCAGGCACGCACGATTTCAATAAATTTGTCCGACCTGCCGAGCTGGCTGGCTGGGTGCGTGAAAATGGATTGCATATTACTGAAATGACCGGCCTGACCTACAACCCGCTGACCCGCCAGTATCGCCTTGATCCAAATGATGTGGATGTAAACTATATGCTCGCCACTCAAAAGGCCGCGCTGACATGACACCAATTCAAGCCGTACTGTTTGACCTTGATGGCACGCTGGTTGACACCGCACCGGACTTTCTGCGCATCTGCAACCAGCTGCTTGAAGCCGAAGGTCGTCCAGCCGTTGACTATGCCCAGTTGCGCTTATCTGTATCCAACGGTGGTCGCGCTGTCATTAAGGGTGCATTTGGCATTCAGGATGATCACCCAGACTTTGAGCGACTGCTTGAGCAGATGCTGTCGCTTTACGAAGCCTCACCCGCACAAGATAGCCGACTGTTTGCCGGTTTCGATGAAATGCTTACCTGGCTGGAGGAAATCAATATCCCCTGGGGCATTGTCACCAACAAGCCCGCCCGCTTCACCCACAAACTGATACAACAACTGGCATTAGATAAACGTTGCGCCGTCACTATCTGTCCTGATGACGTCAGCCGCAGCAAACCCGATCCAGAGGGGCTGCTACTGGCCTGCAAACGCATTGACCGCCCACCAACCAACACCCTCTATATCGGCGATCACCAACGCGACATTCAGGCCGGTCAGGCAGCTGGTATGCGCACTCTGGCTGCCGCCTTCGGCTATCTGAGCCCAAAAGACCAACCGGAACTCTGGCGTAGCGATTTCTGCATCCAGGAATCAACACAACTGCTGCCTCTGCTAAAATCACTTATACAACCGTATTAACAGTACTACAGGCTTAAATAGGAGCACCAAGATTATGTTTGCATACAACGCGCCGACTGATCTGCTTAAAGACAGGATCCTTCTCGTTACTGGCGCTGGTGAGGGTATAGGACGCGAAGCAGCCAAACACTATGCCGCTCATGGCGCCACAGTGATTTTGTTAGGTAGAACCCAGGAAAAGCTAGACGCTGTTTATGATGAGATAGAAGCTGCCGGTTACCCTCAGGCCGCCATTGTACCAATGAACCTGGAGGTGGCGACCGAGCATGACTATATCGAGCTCTGCAACACACTGCATCAAGAGTTTGGACGCCTGGACGGCATCCTCCATAATGCGGGCATCCTGGGTGTAAGAACCCCGATTGAAAATTATGACCCAGTCATCTGGCATCAAGTCATGCAGGTCAATCTCAACGCCCCCTTTATGCTGACCCAAACACTCATGCCCTTATTGCAGGCATCGGAAGATGCATCAATCATCTTCACCTCATCAAGTGTAGGGCGCAAAGGAAAAGCTTACTGGGGAGCTTATGCCGTATCTAAATTTGGCACAGAGGGATTGATGCAAGTACTGGCTGATGAGCTGGAAAATACGCCCAACATCCGCGTCAATGCGATCAATCCCGGCGGCACACGCACCAATATGCGTGCCTACGCCTACCCGGGAGAAAATCCGGATACCCTGCCAACACCAGCGGACATTATGCCAGTGTATTTATACCTGATGGGGCCGGACAGTAAAGACACCCAAGGCCAATCAATCGACGCACAAGCCTAAACGGGTGCGCAGTGCTGGCTGTTAGCGAGCATTGCGCTTGCCAACTGTGCGTCCACGAGGCTTTGCTTTTACTGACCTAACATCACCCTTTCCAGCTACGGCGTGCTGACGCACTCGCTGTTTGCGAAAACGTCGCTCATCAGCATCCAACTGCGCTGGCGTGCGGTCAAACGGGGTTTTATCCGCTTCAAGACCCACTTCAGCCGCCAGCATATTACTCTCTTTACGACCCAGCTCACGCCAAGTGCCTACTTTGACATCACTCGGTAGAAATACCGGCCCAAAGCGCACCCGCTTCAGACGATTAACCTGGATACCCTGAGACTCCCATAGACGGCGAACCTCACGATTACGCCCTTCCATAAGCACACAGTGGTACCATTTATTAGCGCCCTCACCATCAAAGAAACGCACGTCGGTAAAACGCGCCATACCATCCTCAAGCAACACACCTTTGGTCAGTTGCTCCAGCATAGTCTCAGTGATCTCACCCAATACGCGTACCGCATACTCACGATCTATCTCCGCCGAAGGGTGCATTAACCTATTGGCTAACTCTCCATCGGTAGTAAAGATCAGTAAGCCAGTGGTATTAATATCCAACCGCCCGACTACTATCCAGCGCCCTTGTTTCAGCGGTGGCAGATTATCAAAAACGGTCGGCCGCCCTTCTGGATCATGGCGAGTGCACACCTCATCCAAAGGCTTATTATAGATAACAACGCGCCTGGGCGACTCTGATGCGAAAATCAACTTTGCAGCACGACCATCAACCATGACCTGATCACTTTCACCAACCCTGTCTCCAAGGGTGGCCAGCCTGCCATTGATTGATACTCGACCTGCTTCGATCCAACGCTCCATCTCACGACGTGAGCCAACTCCAGAGCGCGCCAATACTTTTTGAAGTTTTTCACTTTCCATTGACGCTACCCTGATAACCTATCAATAAAACCATTAAATCAATCTACACTCGGCAACTGATCTTTGCTGATACCACGTTGCTGCATATATTCAGCAAACACCACCGGCGTTCTACCACGGCCGGACCACTCATGACGCTCACCTTCTGCATCAACAATATAATACTTTGCCTTTACAGTTTTTTTCGGTGCCACTTCAGCCAATTCAGACAAGTCTGAAATATCCAGGCCCGCTTCTTTCATTGCCAGACGAATCTGTTCGATTTTTTCAATGCGTTTATTTTCTTCTGCTGCTTTGATAGTTTCTTCTTCTTTGCGTTCAGCAAGAATATCAGTCAAATCAGACAGCACTTTTTCCACATCACCAACAGACAACTCCTGACACTGCTTTCTTAAGGAGTTTTTACGCATTAGTATTTTGATAAAATCAGACATTCCATTAATTCCCATCTTGTTTATTGACTTGCCCATTATCTTCAGAAATACAACATTTGCAATATCAGACCAATAAAAACTTTTTATATAAAAGAATTTATATTACCCGCACCTTCTCGTGCTATTTCAGGCTCATCTCCAGTGAGATTAATAACACTGGTTGCCTCCATTCCACAAAAACCACCATCTATCACTAAATCAACATGATGCTGCAGGGTATCTCGAATATCATACGGATCAGTCAAGGGCACCGTCTCATCGGGCATAATCAGAGACGTGCTCATAATAGGCTCACCCAGCTCAGCCAATAACGCAGCGACGATAGGGTTATCCGGAACACGAATACCAATGGTGCGGCGCTTCGGATGCAACAAACGCCTTGGCACTTCACTGGTCGCATTGAGTATAAATGTATAGGCACCAGGTGTATGTGCTTTTAATAACCGATACACTGAATTATCCACCTTAGCATAGGTGGAGATAACCGACAGATCACCACAGACAAGCGTGAAATTATGCTTATCATCTAAACGGCGTATTTGACGAATACGATCAACGGCTTTTTTATTTTCGAGACAACAACCCAACGCATAAGCACAATCAGTTGGATAAACAATAACCCCACCCTCTCTCAGTATTTCAACGGCCTGAGTAATCAGGCGTTTCTGAGGGTTTTCAGGATGAATCTGAAAGAACTGGCTCACTACTACCTCCATCGCCGGCTAGCTCAAACCGACTTCCACATTAAAATTCACAACCAACTTATTTAACAAATGCCTGTCATCGACATCAATAACTGGAAAACGGCCCGGTGCTGTCCAACCAAATTCCGGCGAATGAAAATCGCTGCCTGCAGACACCAGAAGCTCATATTGCTTAACCACTTTTAGCAACTCCCGAGCCTGATCAGGATTCATACCTGGATAACTGACTTCAACCGCATCACACTGCCAACCTTGTAACTCACCGAATAATAATCTTAGCCGGGTAAATGTCATATTATATTTGGTCGGGTGTGCCAGCACGGCATAACCACCGGCATGGTGAATAATGTTAATGACATGCTCAGGATCCGGCCACTCCGCTTTTACATCCCCAACCTTGCCCTGCCCCAGATAGACATCAAACGCGGCTTTAGCTGAGGCAACATAACCACCTTGAATAAGCGCCTTGGCAAAGTGGGGTCGGCAAATACTGGCATCTCCAGCAATAGTTCGCGCTTGATCCAGTATATCGGCTGAAATACCTTTTTTTATCAAACGCTCTGCAATTTTCTCCGCGCGTTTATCACGCACGGCAACCAACTCAAGCATATAAGCCTGCAAATCCGGGTCTTGCTCATCCAGATTCAAGCCCAATATATGCAATACCTGCCTACGCCACAGACAGGTAAACTCTGCTCCTGGAATAAAATGCACACCCCGATCCGCCGCAATTCGACTCGCTTCAGCAATTCCGCCAAGCGTATCGTGATCAGTTAGCGCCATAATTTGTATGCCTTTATCTACACACAAGTCCACCAGCGCACCTGGAGCCAACACACCATCGGATGCATTACTGTGCATGTGCAGATCATATAACAACATGTATCTCCGGATTCAGGGTATGGATAAGTCAGAGCATCAATACAGACAAAACCCAATAGCAGACGCCATATCAGGCTAAAAATAACGCAGATTCTGAAACTCCATTATAGTGGTATAATATTAAAAACGCCCGTCCTATATAGGGCATTACAGATAGAATCAGTAAAAACACCGGAGACAAATCATGTTCTATGCCATTATTGCCGAAGATAATGAAGGCAGCTTGGAAAAACGGCTTGCAACTCGCCCTGCACACATTGAACGTCTGAAGCAACTCAGCGCAGAGGGACGTATACTTATTGCGGGACCGCATCCGGCGATTGACAGCGAAGATCCAGGCGAAGCTGGCTTTAGCGGTAGCCTGATTGTGGCCGAATTCCCCTCATTAATCGATGCACAGTCATGGGCGGACCAAGATCCATACGTTGCAGCGGGTGTATACAAAAGAATTAGTGTCAAACCCTTCAAGAAGGTGTTGCCCTGACCTCAGTAGTTTCTGCTATACTCCTCTGTGTAGAACTTAACCGAAAAAAGCGACACTTATCTATGAAGTGCGTTTATCTTGGGTTAAGCTTTAGTATGCTTAAATTAAGCTGAGAAATTAACTAAAAGACCTACATCCAACCTGGCACAAGGAAATGATGATGAAGAAAATTGCTATAGCTGCCGGCCTGGCCATGACTCTCGGCTTCTCTGCCGCACAGGCTCAGGTTTCAGGCTACGCCGCAAATTCAAGCGATACTGTATGGCGCACCAGCTTTGGTGAATGCTGGCAGACAAGTTCTTGGAGCGTTGATAAAGCGGTTCCAGGTTGCGCTGGCTATGTTGCTCAGGCTGATGCTGCTCCAGCACCTGCTCCAGCACCTGCAGCTGAAACTGCTGATCTTGAGCGCAAATTTGCACTCTACTTCGACTTTGACAAAACTAATGTTGGCGACATCTCTACCATTGTTAACCATATCGGTTCATTGGCTAGCGTTGAAAGCATCGAACTGGTAGGTCACGCTGACCGCATCGGTAACATGACTTACAATGACGGTCTGTCACAGCGTCGTGCTGATGCCGTAGCCGCTGCATTGGCAAATGCTGGTGTTAACCGCAACCTGATGAGCACTAGCTCTATGGGTAGCCGTTCACCTGTTGCTAACTGTTCTGGTCGTGGTGCCGAGCTGATTGCTTGCCTGCGTCCTGACCGTCGTGTAGACGTTGAAATCAAAGGTACTCGTCGCGCTCAGTAATAACTGACCGATAAGAGACAAAAAAACCAACCTTCGGGTTGGTTTTTTTTCGCCTTAAATTCGTTAAGCGGCTACCCATCTGAATAGATAGGTAGCCGCTTAGCTGCTTATTTCAGCCAAGCACGCGCATTTCTGAACATACGCATCCAACTGGCATCTTCATTCCAGTCTTCTGGACCCCATGAATGCTGAACCGTTCGGAACATCCGCTCCGGGTGTGGCATCATAATAGTTACGCGACCATCCGGTGTCGTAATACCAGCAATCCCGGCTGGTGAGCCATTGGGGTTAGCTGGATAGCGCTCAGTTACCTTGCCGTAGTTATCCACATACCGCATGGCGATATCCGAGGATTGCTGCAAGCGCTGCAGCTGATCCGCATCACTGAACTCAGCACGCCCTTCTCCATGTGCGATTGCAATTGGCATACGCGATCCAGCCATCCCCTGCAGGAAGATTGAAGGCGTCTGTTGGACTTCTACCATAGCCTGACGCGCTTCAAACTGCTCAGAACTATTACGTACAAAGTGCGGCCAGCGCTCAGCACCGGGAATCAACTCATGCAGATTAGACATCATCTGACAGCCATTACACACACCCAATGCAAAACTGCTTTGACGGGCAAAGAAGGCGGCAAATTCATCGCGAGCACGGCTGTTAAACAACACAGACTTCGCCCAACCCTCACCAGCGCCCAGTACGTCACCGTACGAGAAGCCACCACAAGCCACCAATCCCTGGAAAACATCCAGAGAAACGCGACCAGAGAGAATATCGCTCATATGTACATCCACGGCGGTAAATCCGGCACGATCAAAAGCAGCGGCCATTTCAACCTGGCCATTCACTCCCTGCTCGCGCAAAATAGCCACCTGCGGCCGCTGCCCTGAAGCTATATAGGGTGCCGCAACATCTTCGTTTACATCATAACTCAGAGCCACATGCAGACCTGGATCATTTCGATCCTGAATCTGCTCAAACTCCTGCTGAGCGCACTCAGGGTTATCACGCATCGACTGCAACTGATAAGACGTTTCAGCCCAATAGCTTTGCAATAAAGAACGGCCTTCGCTGAAGATTTCTTCTTCATCAAAGTAAAAATTAACCGAATCATCTTCATTGATCGTCCCGATAACACTGACCAGATCACCCAGACCGGCGGCATTCAGCTCCGTTAGCACCTCAGCGGTGTGTTCACGGCGCACCTGAATCACAGCACCTAACTCTTCAGCAAAGAGTGCCGCTGCAATCTCACTCTGATCGGCTGCCAGCATATCCAGATTGATATCAATACCACAGTGACCGGCAAAAGCCATTTCTGCCAGGGTGACGAACAAACCGCCATCAGAGCGGTCATGATAGGACAGCAGCCTACCCTGGGCATTAAGCTCTTGAATCGAAGCAAAGAAAGCACGCATCAATCCGGGATCATCCAGATCCGGAACCTGCTGCCCGACCTGATTATAGACCTGTGCCAAGGCTGACAGACCGAGTCGATTCTGACCCGCACCCAGATCGATCAACAGCAGATCGGTTTCACCCTGATCTGTACGTAGCTGCGGTGTCAGAGTCTGACGCACATCCACCACCGGTGCAAAACCTGATACGATCAGAGACATGGGAGCGGTGACGCTCTTCGACTGATCATCCTCTGTCCATACCGTGCGCATCGACATGGAATCCTTGCCTACCGGAATGGTAATACCCAGTTCAGGACACAACTCCATACCCACAGCCTTTACCGTGTCATAAAGCTTTTCATCTTCTCCCGGGTGACCGGCGGCACACATCCAGTTGGCTGAGAGCTTAACATCACGAATATCGGCAATCCGCGCCGCTGCCAGGTTAGTCAGGGTTTCACCAACAGCAATGCGCCCAGAGGCTGGCGAATCAATCAATGCCAGGGGAGTACGCTCCCCCATGGCCATGGCTTCACCGGCATAGGTATCAAAGGAGGCAGCGGTAACGGCACAGTCAGCCACCGGTACCTGCCAGGGGCCGACCATCTGATCGCGTGCCACCAGCCCGGTAATCGTCCGATCACCGATAGTGATCAAGAAGGATTTGGAGGCTACGGCTGGCAGTTTGAGCACTCGCTCAACCGCTTCTTCCAGATCAATATTACTGGCATCAAACTCTGGCAGATCATAGTTAATACGGGTAACGCTACGATGCATTTTCGGTGGTTTGCCAAACAATACTGACATCGGCAAATCAACCGGTTTAGATTCAAAATGGGTGTCATTTAAGGTTAGGTGATACTCATCTGTTGCCTCACCCACCACCGCGTAAGGACAGCGTTCACGCTCACAAATGGCTTCAAAACGTGGCATATCCTCTGGACTGACCGCCAGCACATAACGTTCCTGCGCTTCATTACACCAGATTTCCAGTGGTGACAGACCGGGTTCATCATTATTGATGTTACGCAGTTCAAAATGACCGCCGCAACCGCCATCTTTAACCAGCTCAGGGAAAGCATTGGATAAACCACCCGCACCAACATCATGGATAAACGCGATCGGGTTTCTATCCCCCAACTGCCAGCAGCGGTCAATTACCTCCTGACAGCGACGTTCCAGTTCAGGATTTTCGCGCTGTACCGAAGCAAAATCCAGATCAGCTGCTGAGCTGCCCGATGTCATCGAGGAAGCGGCACCACCACCCAGGCCGATCAACATGGCCGGACCACCTAGACAAATCAGCTTAGCCCCTACCGGAATCTCGCCCTTTTCAACGTGATCTTCACGAATATTGCCTAAACCACCGGCAATCATGATCGGCTTGTGATAGCCGCGTACTTCGTCACCTGCCGCACCGGGTACTTGCTGCTCGAAGGTGCGGAAATAGCCAGTCAGGTTTGGTCGTCCAAATTCATTATTGAACGCCGCACCGCCAATCGGACCTTCCAGCATAATATCCAACGCGGTCACGATGCGCTCAGGCTTACCATAATCCGACTCCCAAGGCTGTTCAAAACCAGGGATATTCAAATCGGATACCGTAAAACCGTTCAAACCGGCTTTCGGCTTGGCGCCTTTACCTGTAGCACCTTCGTCACGAATCTCTCCACCCGAGCCTGTTGCCGCACCTGGATGCGGAGCGATAGCCGTCGGGTGGTTGTGTGTTTCAACCTTCATCAGGATATGAATCGGTTCCTGATGATAGCCATAAACGGCTGAATCTGGGTCTGGATAAAACCGCCCGGCAACCGAACCGCTAATGACCGCGGCATTATCTTTATAGGCCGAGAGGACATTCTCGCCACCCACTTCATTGGTATTACGGATCATCGCAAACAGGGATTTATCCTGTGCTTCACCATCAATATCCCAGCTGGCATTAAAAATTTTGTGACGGCAATGCTCCGAGTTCGCCTGGGCAAACATCATCAGTTCCACATCGGTCGGATTACGTTTCAACTCGGTGAAGCTGTGCAACAGATAATCAATTTCATCGTCTGCCAGAGCCAACCCTAATGTAATATTGGCGTTTTCAAGCGCTGCCCGACCTTCTGTTAACAAATCAACCAAGGCAAGCGGGCGAGGTGTTTCATGCCGAAACAGGCTGGCAGCCGCCTCCAGGGTGTCAACGACTGACTGCGTCATACGATCATGCAACTGGGCCTGAATAAGGCGGCGCTCGTCATCGCTCAGTGCAGTAGGGCTATGAATATAGTAGGCTAACCCTCGTTCCAGTCGATTTATTTGCGCTAGACCACAGTTATGTGCGATATCTGTAGCCTTGCTGGACCAGGGTGAAATTGTCCCGGGTCGGGGAATGACCAGAAACAGCTCGCCCTCAGGATTTTCAGCCGTTCCTGTGGGGCCATAACTCAGAATTCGGTCGAGCACATCTTGCTCCTCGCCCTTCAGCGGAGCCGGTGTATCGGCAAAATGAATGAACTCAGCATACAGACCGGTTACGGAACCGGTTTGAGACTGAATGAGTGATAGTAACTTATCACGACGGAAAGCCGAGAGAGCGGGTGCTCCACGCAGAACGAGCATGTCGATTTCGAGCCTCTTTTGGTACCTGTAACGCCAGGCATTAACAGCGGGAAATTAAGTGTATAGTTTACCCGAACAGGGGTATCCGATACCAGAAAAGCAAAGACATGATACCAACACTAAAATCTAACTACCTGCGCGAACTATTGCTGACCCTACTGGTACTCGGCCTGACCTTTGCTGTGGTGTTGATCAGCCTGAACAATGCCACGCAACTCAAGCTGATCCAAAACCAGGGTAAACTGCGCGTGGGGTCGATCAACAGCCCGATGACCTGGTACCTGCTACGGGGGGACCCCGCCGGTTTCGAATACGAACTCAGTCAAGCCTTTGCCGAATATCTTGGTGTGGAACTAGACCTGACGGTTAATCGCGATTACAACGAACTGTTTGGCAGTCTACAGGGCCGTAGCGTGCATCTGCTGGCAGCCAATCTGCTGGCTACCGATGAGCGCCGCCTGCTATTCAAAGCTGGTCCGATCTACCGCGAAAGTAATTCAGTGCTAATCTACAGACAACGTCAGGGGCGGCCAGCCCCGCAAACAGCGGATGACTTGATTGACAGCCGAATCGGCGTATTACCAGGCACCAGCCATGAAGCCAGCCTGCGCAACTACATCTCAGGTCTCGACTCAATAGACATAGTCACACCCGCCGATGCCGACAGTATCGATCTACTGAGAGCCGTGCACGAAGGCGAACTGGACTATACCGTCACCGACACTTTCTTTTTTGGTACCCAGCGCTCTTTTTTTCCAGGCCTGCAGGAAGCTTTTGCGTTAGGCGAGCCCATCGCAGTGAGCTGGCTATTACCCCTGCAAAGAGACCAGTCCTTCATCAATGCACTAAATGATTTTTTTGCAGAACCCGACACTCAGGCACTGATAACCGAGCTGGAAGCCCGTTACTTTACCCAGGAAAACCCACTGAATTTTTTTGATACCGTGTCCTTCCGCAGTCACTTGACCGAACGATTTATACCGCTCAAGCCGTATTTTTCACAAGCTGTTGAAAATACCGGTTTTGGATTATCACTACTGGCCGCCATTGCTTATCAGGAATCACACTGGAATGCTGATGCCGTTTCACCAACAGGGGTCAGAGGTGTGATGATGCTGACTAATGCCGCCGCCAGCGAAGTCAATATTGAGGACCGCACCGATGCAGAACAAAGCATTTTGGGCGGAGCACAGTATTTATTGAATGTTAAACAGCGCATACCCGAACGCATTCCCGAGCCAGATCATACCTGGTTCGCTCTGGCGGCCTACAATATAGGTTATGGTCACCTGGAAGACGCTCGTCGACTAACCCAACAACTCGGTGATGACCCAGACCGCTGGGCCGATGTTCGCTCACACTTACCCAAACTGGCCCAAGAGCGTTATTACTCTCAGCTCCGGTATGGCTATGCCCGTGGCCATGAGCCCGTCCGTTATGTCGATAATATTCGTCGTTACATTGATGTGTTTGAGTGGGAGTACCAGTTATTGGCCCGCGAAAGCCTGGACCCACTTGGCGAACATGAGATAACTAACAACAATCCGGATGATTTCCGGGACATCAGCGAAAAAGTGTTAAGAAATTTTGCACCCAGCTTATGATGAACGTTTAGCCGCTCGTCGCGCCTTAAAAAAACCACTCAACTGCTCACTGCACTCAGCTGCCAACACGCCCGCTGTCACAGCCGGACGATGATTCACATGCGCCAGATCAAAGCTGTTGAGCTGGCTGACTACAGCCCCCGCTTTAGGCTCAGTCGCAGCGAAAATAAGCCGCTCTATGCGCGCATGGATCATCGCCCCAGCACACATCATGCAGGGCTCCAGCGTGACGTAGAGTTCAGCACCCGGCAAACGGTAATTACCCACCCGCAAGGCCGCTTCACGCAAGGCAATAATTTCAGCATGCGCACAGGGGTCATGCGCACCGATCGGCTGGTTGAAGCCCGCTCCGATCACCTCTCCATCCAGTACTACCAACGCACCCACTGGCACTTCACCTAGATCGGCGGCCTGTTGAGCCAACACAAATGCCTGCCTCATCCAGTCGATATCTACCTGATCAGTCACAACCTGTGCAGCTCCCACCTAATTATCAAACCGATAACATAATATCAGATTACACCCACACCGGCGACAGATCGGTATCAGCCCATTTTTTTCAGCTTCTATTTACTGATTCAGACTTCTCGCGCGGTATATAAGTTGCCACTGATAACTACAGTGCTTGAAAGTCATGTTCCGATAGTGAGAATTTTATGCGACAACTTCATCTTGGTTTATTGATCCTGAGTTTATTATTTTTCAGTCTGCAGTCCCATGCGAGCACTGCAGACTGGCAAGCATTTCAGTCACAGGCAACTCAAGCCTATCAGAACGGATACTATCTACAGGCCGAGCAAGCGATACAGCAAGCCATCCGCGTGGCCGAAAAGGCTGATAATGGCGACGCCTATCAAGCCAGCAGTTTAAATATGCTGGCCTATATTCACTCAGCGCAAGGGCAAACAGATCAGGCTCTGGAGGTGATCGCTGAAGCCGTGCAACTGAGCAGGCTGGCATCTGGAGACCATCAGGAACAGTTAGGTCAATTATTATTCAACCAGGGACAGTTATTGCAACAGGCCAATCGCTTCGAGCAAGCCAGACTGGCTTATCAGCAGTCCATTGAGCGTTACCTCGTCCTGATGAGTACCGGTGAAGGTAAGTTGTGGCAGGCCGTGTTGGCGCAGGCACAGATGCTAGCGCAAGAACATCAGTATGCCGAAGCAGAAAACCTGATCAACAATGCCTTGGCGGGCTTTGCGGAGACAGAGCACTATAATCCACAACCCACCTCCGCACCGGACAGGGCGGATTTACTATTATTGCTGGCGCAGATACACACCGCACAGCAGCAACCGCAACAAGCCATTGATGCCTTGGAACAGGCCAGACAAGCCTTACAGCAAAGCTCGCAACCAGATAATGAACGCCTACTGAATGCATTGGAGCACCTGGCGAATGTCTATGATGATGCAAACCAGGAAACCAAGTCTACTCCCCTACGCGAACAGGCCTTATTGTTACGCCAGCAACAAACTGAGCCGAGCCTGGCCAGCGTGATGCACCTTAATGAACTGGCACTGCGCCATCAACTAAATGAAAACTACCTACAAGCCGATAGCCTGTACCAACAGGCGCTTGACCTGCTGTCAGAGTTGAATGAAAACGAATCTATTGAGCAGGCGCTGATCTTGGGCAATCTGGCCAGTCTAAAACTTTTACAGAGAGATAACACTGCCGCGTTGGCCTTATTTGAGCAAAGCCTGTTGCTGCATGACCAGTTGAATCAGCGTCCGCTGGAAGCATCACAAATAGCCAGCTATACTGCCACTATCTATTACAATCAGCGGCAATATGAGCAAGCTGAACCACTGTTTCTGCAAGCCTTGGCTTTACTGGACAACACCCCATCGGTGGATGAGAACAGCCTGCTGGTTGCGCTCGATAATCTTGCTGCCCTCTACACATCTTGGGGAAAGCCCGGCAAGGCGAGGCCTTATACTAATCGGGCCAGAGCCCTGAAAACAAAATAAACGCGAATCTCAGTTTATTTTTACGGAAATCATGTTTTCATTCGGTATATAAAGTATACCCACTGAATTTTAATGGATAATAGCCTGATGACCTTAACGATAAACAATGAAACCCCAAAACCTCTGGTTGGCTTATGTTAATCATTGCGTTATGGCGTTTGTTGGCTCTATTTTTTGTCGGATTGGCTTTTATCGGTGCTATTCTTCCAGGCATACCCACGACCGTATTTCTGCTTTCAGCCGTATGGGCTTCCTCCAAAGGCTGGCCAAAATTACACGATTGGCTATTGGCACACCCTCGTTTCGGACCACTGATTAGCCAATGGCAAACTCATAGAGCCATCCCACGCCGCGCCAAGTGGATTGCCGGTCTCAGCATGCTAGTCAGTACGTTCTTGCTTCTTTCCAGTAGTGCACCCTTATGGGTTAAATGCACTGCACCGACCATCATGGCGGTGGTGATGATATGGTTAGCTAGCCGACCTGAAATGCCGACCACCTGTCCGATGAAAGTTAAAACGAAAGTAATTAATCCTGAATAATATCAGCCATACAGGCCTGAAGCGCTTTGGCTACATATTTTTCCACTGAAGAAACCGATACATTCAAACGTTTTGCAATTTCTTTATAACTGAGATTATCCAACTGCCTTAACAATAATGCCTCACGCACTTTATCAGGCAAGCGGTGCAGCAGCGCATCGATACTGACAAGTGCTTCCATCATCAGCACATGTTCTTCAGCCGATGGAGCAAATTGCTCCGATAGACCTGATGCAAGTGTTTCACTCTTACCGACAAAAACGATCTGCACTACAGTAAACTGCCACCCTGAACAGCCGGTGCTGTATGCCGCAGAAGCCCAGATAGGCTCCTGCTATGGTCACACACTCACTCTACAGAAGCCTGCTCATCACTTTGAATGACGCCGCAGCCTACCCGCTCACCAGCATCACCAGCGGGCTGGCTCTCCAAGTCATCTTCGTCACTGTGAATCACGACCGACTTTTCCAGTATCGAGGCAGGCCCGACAAAAGCAAGACCGGGAAAGCTTAGCTCAGTGGAAACCCGGCCATCTTCATCGGCTTCGATATTGCCCATATCCCCAATATGCTGCTCGGTCCCATCTGGTGAGCCATGCGGTGTATCGTTTGGATTGAAGTGTCCACCGGCAGACGAAGCATCATCCGCTGAGCAATCACCTACCTCGTGAATGTGAAAGCCGTGCAGACCAGGCTCCAGTCCCGTGAGCTCAACACTGACCCGCATTTCCTGATCATTCTCTCCAGCCGTAAACGTCACGGTACCTCCTGCATTACCGGCACTTGTTGGCTGGATCTGCGCTACGGCCGACTCTATCTGCATCGGATTCTCATTGGCCGCAGGCTCATCTGATGCCCCGGCGACGCCCTGGTCCTGCTCTGAGGTCTGGGTTGAATTGGTTGCACCGATATCAGGACTGGTATCGCCCGCTACATCCTCATCCGAAGCAACGGGTGCTGGTGGTTGTGCCATGTCATCTCTGTTCTGGTCGGGATCGCTCACTGCGCTCTCTGTCGCAGCGACAGGTGACGGAGTTTGTGCAATATCATTTCTGTCCTGGCCAGAATCGCAGCCCATGAGCGCTACTAGGATAGCGAGAGCAGCTGTGCCCTGCAGAAGATAGCCTTTTGTCTGAGTTCGGTCACTATTCATAAGGACCTCCAATTGTTTTATGTTGCAAAAATTACGTTTATATCGGGTCAATCTCTAGTGCCTTAAAAACAACAAGCGGGACAATACCCGGGCGACGTCACTCCCTTAAAGTGTCGCGAGGGTTTTTTCTATCCAGTCCTTATGACGACGCTCATCAGCAAGGCCCCCTCGTAACAGCGCCTGGATGTGCTCGGCATAGCCAGTGTCCACGGCTTTCTCATAGGTGGTGTTCGTAACGACCTCATTAGCCTTCATTGCCTTGCGAATAGCTTCATCACCAATGAGACCTGCAAGTACTACCTTGCCTTGGGTCAGAATCTGTTTGAAATCTCCTTCTGTGGGTGGGTTTCCTCCCTCCTGGCGAACGACATTGCTCAAATCCTCGACATGTCTTACATGATCACCAAGAAATTCAGTGAGTTGTAGCTTGTACGCTGCATTATCCAATCGTTCGATGGCACTGCGGTAGGCGGCGATGGCATCATATTCGAGTTCAATCAGGTCGCTTAGGTCAGAGATGTTCTGCTTTGTATCCATTACCGTTTCCATAAAAAATCCTCGCTAATGATTAGGTTTCGGGTCTCTGGTCAGGATCACTTTGTCGCGCCTGACTCGACAGATCACCGAATAATAAAGCTAGCTCCCTACACCTCATTAGACTGTGCGATAGCGAACCCATAGGATGGTATTTGTACGCTTGTTCGATAAAACGAGGGATTGGCTTGGATTGTTATCGCCTGCTTGTTGTAGTTACAGCAGGGATGGGTGGGTAGGAATGTGGAGGGTGTGCTGCTGGTTAATAAACCGACAGGTCAAGTTTTACCACCCCCGGAAGATTCTTTTAACCGATCAGCCAGTTCAAGAATCTCCTTGCCCATCACTACGCGTTCTTGCCAGTGTGTGGGAATGCCGTCCAGTCCGTACCAGGCACCGGCAAGCTGTCCGCAGACAGCAGCCGTGGTATCAGCATCATCGCCCAGGTTGGCCGCCGCCAGCACCGCATCACTGAAACTCTCGGTGTGATAGAAACACCAGAGAGCAGCTTCGAGGCAGTCGATGACGTAACCACTGCCTTTAATTTCGTCTCGGCTTTTATGCCGGTAATGCCCTTGTTGAATCGCCTGAACCCTGGCTGTTTCTGGCTGATACCCTGCGCAACTCAGCAGGGCTTCACGATCTTCGCTGGTGCCTGCGTAGGCCTGGTGCAGCAGGGCCGCAAAATAACGACAAGCATCGATACACTCTTTTGCACCGTGCGTGGTGCGGGAGCTTTCGCCAGCAAAGTGCAGGGCTTGTTCGGCATCGGGGCTGAAGTACATCACCACCGGTGCCAGGCGCATCAGCGAGCCATTGCCCGCCGAGAAAGGATCACGGGAACCTGCCAGCGGGTTGCCCGTGCGCCGATAACAACTGATGGCCTCAGAGACAGTGGCACCGATATCAAAACAGCGGCCATTACTGCTCATGTAACCATTGGAGCGCCAATCACAGTAACGGCGCATCTGATCTTCGGCATCAAACCCCTGGCAGTCCAGAAGTGAGTGAGCCAGGCACAGCGCCATGGAGGTATCATCCGTCCACTGGCCGGGTTTGAGCAAAAACGGCCCGCCACCCACCATATCGGTGATGGGATCAAAACTGCCGCGTTGACGAAACTCGAGCGTGGTGCCAAGCGCATCTCCAACCGCCAACCCCAGCAGAGAGCCGCGATAGCGTTGCTGTCGGTCAGGCATCGGTTTTTCTCCTGCTGATTGTTGTAAAACCCTTTATACTGTCCGGGAAGATAGATAATAGAGTGACACCCATCTTGACCTATCGCAATCACCATTTTTCCGCACCCTCAGCCCTCGAGCTGGCACAATCAACCAGTGGTGAGGCAACCCTGCCAGTATGGGCGCGACGCTCTATCAATCGTTGCAATCTGCCGCCAGTGATTCTCGGCAGTCTGGCTTTTCAACAACAACCGACCCCCTTGTTCATTGATGGCGTGCATGCCTTGCACCGGCAGCTTTTTACCACGCTGAATGCCTTGGCAGAACCCACCGTGCGTGCGCTGCACTTTCGCCAGTACATGTGTTGCGCTTTTTTGCTGGATCACCTGGATAGTGCAGGTGCGAATCCACAGCGCCAACGCCTGAAACGCCACAAGGCCGATTATCTGAGACTTTTGCGTGGCTGGATGTTTAATGCCGATGGTATGGAGGCGGCGGTACTGAAACACTGGGTCGAGTCACGCTTCGGGCTCTTGCCGCGTAACCATCGGGGATCACTCAAGGACATCAACAGCCCCTGTTATGCCGCCTATCTGGCCGATGTTTCACGAGGACTGTACAACGCCAATGCCCTGGAGGCACAACTGGATCTGCTTTACAGCTTCTGCCAGTACGAGCTGGGGCGGCGTTTTCCAGAGCAGCAACACTGGCGGCTTTATCGAGGAATTAATCGTATCGAAGCCCACGAACTACTGAACCAACATGAAGCCGGTCATTATCAGCTGGTACTGAACAATCTCAACTCGTTTAGCGGTGACCGAGACACCGCCAGTGCCTTCGGCGATGCCATTCTGGACACCCTGGTGCCCGGCCCAAAACTCCTCTACTTTCCTGGTCTGCTACCCGGTATTTTACAGGGGGAGCAGGAGCATCTGGTCATAGGCGGGGTGTATGAGGTTCAGCTGGGCTGGTGGTGAAAGAGATCACCAACAACTGCTGCAGCAAGGTGGAATGCATCAAAAAACAGCCTGGCAAAACTCAGACAGAGACAATGGTAGGAACGAGATCAGATGTGATGAGACACCTCATTCAATTTAATAGAGCCTCGTATTCGTCCTCAGTGGTTCATGCTGACACATATTCAAGGCCGATACGGCTGACGCTAACTCCTACTCGCTGAATATAGTTGAGTGCGTATTCATATCTTAACTTTGCGATGACCTCAGCCTCTTTGTGGTTGTTCTTAATTCTCAGGCGATCATATTCGAGCTGTATCTCCAACAAAGAAAGCTTCCCATCTTTGATCACCCCACCCTTTTGAGCAACAAATGCACACCAATCAACCTTCTGAATCGCAGGGCTTGTGGAGTCTTCTTTTGGAGGCTTAACGCCAAGCACTAATATTTTCCCCTTATATTCAATATAGCAATAAGATCCGCTGTTGATATGGTTTTCGGTTAAGTCGTTGAGTTTTGTGACTGGATGAAGTCTAATAGCTGTGAAGGGCCGCAGAGTTGGGTCATTCCCCTTTTTAAAAGCGATCGTTCTTTGCCCTGGCTGCAAATCACAGGCAGGTGTAGCGCAAACCCACCAGGCTTCATCAAGTTTAAAAATATGCCCGCTATCCAATTGTTCAGAACTCACATTTCCCGAAGTATCTTCTTTCAAGGGTAGGCAGCAAACATAGCGGTTATATTGGCTAATAGCTATTTGATTTTCATCAGCATCCTCCAAGTTAACTCTATAATGATCTTTAAAGTTAAACCCTTCCGCTGCGTCAGCTTCATAAATTTTCTGACCGAAATCGGCGACATTATCCTCTACTAAAAACGAAAGCATTTCAGATTGACGGGAAACATGATCTTTTAATTTGTATTTTCGATGAAGTGCAGTCTGCTCTGGAGGAAGACCATCCATGCACGGTTTCCGAATTGTCTCGTAGAACTTAGCAAATGCGTGCCGCCGTCTCAAAGACGTATCTTCAACCTCCACTCCCATTCTACTAATTTCATCTCTATACTTTGCCGAAAGCAGGCGAGACGGTGTTGGTCTCCAGTCAACAAGAGCATTTTCAAGCTCAGCCAAAAGATTTTCAGGGCCTTTTTTTACGAAACACACAAACCCGCGAGATGTACGAAGCCATTTACTTGTATCAGAAATGTGCCATGACAAGCCTCTAGGAGGAGTTTCTGTAAAATCATTCAGATACCGCGTTTCAAAGGCGCGTATAGCCCAGTAAAAAAACACTCTCTTTTGTTGTTTTTTTAACTCTAACTTGTCTGCCCATGTATATAAATTAGCAAAAGCCCCCTGGCCCTGCATAAACTCACCTAAAGCGCTCATCAAGACGCCATCAGGGTCTCGCGTTTGAATATAAGTCGCCATGTCAAGACATTCCTCAACATGCTTGCGATCAAAATCACCCGCATCTTCTTTTTCAGTAATAAATGTATCCAGTTCCTCAATCTTTTCAACAATTTCCTTATCATACTGAGAAGCACAGCTTTTCATTAGAGCGCGTAGACACTCCTGCATAGCTCTGTCGAGGTCTTCGCTCGTATGAACTACAACCAAATTAAAATGTTGATTATCCAAGACCGAAGATAGAATTTCTCGAGCAATGTCACCACCTGTTCCGGCTTCAGGGCCTTCCAGATTGTAGTCCAGAATCAACAAATCTGATTGATGCAGGTGGTCTGCCAGTTCATTGGGAGTTTCACTGCCAGTTATTTGCACTGTTGTACTTTTTGAAACCCCATCATGAATATCAATAATGAAACCTGGTTTTTGACTGCGAAACTTTTTGATCAACCGCAGGATCTCGTCAGCAGTCGCAGAATCATGCCATCTTTTCTTAGTAGAGCTGGTCTCAATTTCTTCAGAATGCTGTTCTCCCGTAATTTTTGCATTAAAAATTTCTTCCCATGTTGGATATTGATCATCAACAATCAACACAGAGCGAAGAGGTGCTATAAATGCCTCACGGACCAAATCTGCAAAAGTATTTGCCTCAGCCAAAGTCAGCTCCTTTGAAATCAATCACGAAATTAGCACCATCCAAGCACCTAAATTTACGTTCTGTGGAATATTCAATCGAATGACCACCTGCCATTAAATTCACTCTACAGAGGTACAACCCAATGCCTCTCCCTCCGCTAGACTTACGCGTAAAAAACATTTTAAAGAGGTTTTCTTGATCTACCGGATTAATACCTGGACCATTGTCAGATACAATGATCTTGCCATCTTCAACTGAGAGATAAACTTCTGGCTCAGGCGTATGAGAGTTCACCAACCAGTAGACACTATTGTTTACCAAGTTTACAAAGACCGGATACAAACGAGATGGCTGATCATAGATTGAAAACGCGCGAAATGCGTCGGAAGCGTGTATTTTAATGGATCGATTGCGAGAGACAGCATCGAAAAATCCTCTGAGATAGCTCTCAATTTCTTTTCCGGTGATTTCACGGCGTGAGCGGCTCCCCGAAACCTTCAGCGGGGAAAGGAACTCAAGCTGTTGACTAAGGGCCTCAAACCCTTCCACGACCAAGTTAGCTCCGGGAACATCTCCAGCCTGCCGAATTTGCCTAATACCTTCTCTGATCATCCGCTCATTGGTATTTAGCTCGTGACCTAAGATTTCGACAGTTATGCCAAGCTGCGCAACCTGATTAAGACGATTAAGATCGTCACGCAGTGTGATGTTTTCCGCTGTCCCTTGCCGTGCAATTAGCTCAATATTGATGTTCTCGCTCATTATTTCCAGAGCGCCTAGGTAGGCTTGGAAAGTATCCTCGTTTTCCGAATCAAGCTTGGCATGAATGGCTTTCATTTGCTCCAAAGCTTTCTCAAGACCGAGCCGCCCCAAACGAACCTGATCGACTAATGGCATCGCTTCATAATGAAACGCTTTATTGCGCTCATCGAACAGTGCGGCAACCCTTTCTCTCTCAGAACCTTGCAAGGCATCAATGGACTTACGCCAAGCCTTCAAACGAGCTTGTAACCGACTGGCATGGCTATTGAGCTGCTTCTGAGCAAAGTCTTCAGGCTTTGAAGGGCTGATTTTTTCAATAGCTATTGCTCGTTTTTCTTCCAGGGCGCGGATGCGCTCCTGCACATTGGCATACATGGATCGGAATACGCGATAATCATCCTCAACTGAACCGAGTTTTGCTGGTGCACCGACAATCCGCAAATCAGCTAAGCGGTTGCTCAACTCACCAATTAACTCTTGAATGTCATTCAGACCCTGCTCGTCGTCTATATTCGTGTCATAGACAATATTTTCTGTGCCATCGAACATGCTAACCATAAGCGGCATATTCTTTTTTAGCCGTGCACGAAAGCTCTTAGCGTTCTTTTTAGCAAGCTCTTTGCGTTGACTTTCGGCTTTATCTTTTTCATTCTGTGCTTGGATATCGGGGAGAAGTTTATTCCGCAGGTCTGAGTTACTTCCAAAATATTCGTAGGCTGCACGTTTGAGAATATTCATGACAATCGCGCGTAGTACTTTGGCTGCACGATTGTCTATAAAGCCCTCGCGTCCTGCTTTGTCACGCAAGTTTGGGTTCATCTCCCTAGATATTGCCACACGGCCAAACATACGCCTGGCATTCCAATATTCACGTCCGGCATTGATACTTCGATTTGTTTCGATATTGAAAAAATCATTATCTACACGGCCATAGGGTAAAACGCGCAATCCATTACGAAAAAGCAAGAACCCCCCATGCTGAATAGCAAGATCATTGAACCTCTTAAAATCAATATCTGACAAAGTTGAATTTTGCCTATCACGCTCATAAGTTGACACATGGATGCTAAAAGGCCCAACAAACGTGGTAGGCCCTTTCGGAATCGTGAGATCTTTTGGCGGATATATTTCATAATCCGAACCTTGTCGCCTCCACTCACCAAAAGCCTTAACCTGCCCTCGGAACACGCCATCTGCATCTATATTCCCAGAAAGAACATGCTCCATTTCTTCTGTAGTTTCGCGGTTTATGACTTCCCGCTCATCCTCCACAATAGCCGAAGCAACTGCGCTAGACCACACCTTCACTTCGTAAGCAAACTCAGGGTCGAATGCATTAAACTCGCTAGCATCTGTTCCAACATAGGGATCGGTAAATGCTGAAAGAGTACCAAAAAAAGCCTCTCGAATGCTCTTAACGTTAGAATCCGGTTCAATTGAGGGTAGTTGAGCCCGGAGATCATAGTTGATGTCAGAAACAAGTAGAGCGGTGCCATGCCCTCGCTTCCCGCTCCAAACCAACCAAGGATCGAAGTAGCGTTCTTCGAATCGTGCATTAATGATTGTGTTAGCTATAAACTCAGATGGTTTTGTTGCTTCCGGATCACCTTCTAGCGTCACTCTATCATATGTTTCCCATGCAAGTTTTAGCCGGTTTCCACGTTTTTCATCTGAAGGGTTACCCCAAATATTGTCCAT
Organism: Nitrincola sp.; assembly: GCF_048264025.1. Taxonomy (NCBI): domain Bacteria; kingdom Pseudomonadati; phylum Pseudomonadota; class Gammaproteobacteria; order Oceanospirillales; family Oceanospirillaceae; genus Nitrincola; species Nitrincola sp. The sequence goes on along the minus strand of NZ_JBLXDN010000002.1, from coordinate 91,519 downwards.
CAAACGATCAAACAATTGAGGCAGCAGCTTAAAGAGTTCAGACTTAACAGTGAACTGGGTTACAGGGACTTCAATATCTGACAAAACCAGATAGGGGTTTTCGAAGATACGCCAATCAATCAGTGCTGCGACAAAATTCTGATTTTTTCTTTTACTTACAATCAGCAGAAGGGGTCCAAGATTTGCTGATGACAGTCGACCGATTCCTTTTTGGCCTTGCTTAGTCCGCCTTGGTAAACTGTCGCGATCATCCTCATCTGAGATACTTTTATCATATTTTGAGTCTGTACCTACAACGAGCCACCGTGTGATGAACTCATCATAGCTCATACCATGCCCATCATCGAAAACAGCAGCTACTGGCTCTGTATCATCGAAAATGTGAAGACTTACATTTCGTGCATATGCATCGTAGGCATTTTTCCAAAGTTCCGAAATTGCTGTAGGACAGTCAGCAATTTGTTCACGCCCCAAATGATCAATCGTGCGAGCTTGGGTCCGAAAAGCGAGTGTCTCAATCATACTGTTTCAACTTCACGTTCTTCAGCTCTTGTAGTCACGGCAACCTGCTCCTGTTCAAATTTTTCATCAATCAAACTGGTTTTAATATATTGAATCAAGTATTTACCAAGTTCAACCGGAACAGCATTGCCGATTTGTCTACCAGCGGCAGTAAGCCCCCCTATAAAAGTGAAATTATCTGGAAAAGTCTGAATTCTTGCCGCTTGACGCAATGTAATACCATGATGCTCTGTTGGATGCACGAAGCGGCCTTTGGATGGATTAATGCATGCAGTGGTCATCGTTGGCGCAGGCTCGGCCGGGTTGATACGACCATATACATCTTTGTGCCCATCATGTTTTTTGTGGCACGGCAGGATTCGGCCTGAATCCTTCCTGCTTCCGCCATTTGGTGGCGTGTTACGAAATGCATCTACTAATTCAGCGCCATGGTTCATATGGATATCATTTTCGTCGCCCACTACTGCGGGCTTAAAAACATTTGCACACGAGATCCATTTTTTTTGCCCTGCCTGCGCCTTTCCCGGTGCCACGTGAGTTGCTGCTGGTGGCCACATAAAACCCTGTATGTCCCTGTGATCCCTAACCCCTAAGACAAAAACCCGCTTCCTGCGTTGTGGCACACCAAAATCTCGAGCATCTAATACTACTGGCTTAAAAAGCTGGTACCCAGCTTTAACCCCTTCCTCATAAAACTTTTCAAGAAATTTTTTGTGCCTAGGCCAGAGTATACCGGGAACATTCTCCATCAGAAAAACGCGTGGACGAAGTGCTTTTACAAAACGGAAATATGCAAGAACTAACTGATTTCGAGGATCATTGACACCCGCATCCAATATTCGATGCGTAGAGAAGCCCTGGCAAGGAGGTCCACCTAAAAGTAGATCGCACTCCATGCCCCCAAGGATTTCAGCATGCACTGCCTCTGGCACATACTCCAAAATACTTTTATCTAGGACCTGTGCATTTTTCGCAGCATCATACTGAAGCAAATTTGTCTTATACGTTTTGACTGCATAAGGGTCATTTTCGATAGCGAGGGCGATTGAACAGCCTGCTTGGACAGCAGCAAGGGAAAAACCACCAGCTCCCGCAAATAAATCGACAACAACAGGCCTGACTTTACATTTTTTTTTGTCCATTCGAGTTTTGAGCGCCCAACTATGTTTAGCTTGTCGATAAGTCCATTTGGTAAACATTTCTAACACAACAACAGGGGCATAATACAAATAGCTACACCCACGTGACCGTTCTGCATTATAAACTGTGCTATGTCACCCTTATTTTGTGCGCATCAAAAGTCTAACAGGTGATCCAGCTACAATAAAGTCTGATATCAATAAAGCCAGCCTGCTCCAGCTTTTTGTTCCAAAGCAGGCAAACATCTAGCCTGATTGCTACAGGGTTCTATATGAATAACAGAAAGCCAATAATTTTGCGGTCTTATATCTGATTTACTTCTAGTCAGTGCTCCCCTAACTACTACCTAGCGTGTGATCACTCCCACTCAATAGTAGCCGGTGGCTTGCTGGACACATCATAGGTCACGCGCGAAACCTGCGCGATTTCATTGATAATCCGTCCAGACACGGTTTCCAGGAAGTCATACGGCAGGTGTGCCCAACGGGCGGTCATGAAGTCGATGGTTTCCACGGCACGCAGGGCGATGACGTATTCATAACGGCGTCCGTCACCGACGACACCGACTGATTTGACTGGCAGGAAGACGGCAAAGGCCTGGCTGGTTTTATGATACCAGTCGGCTTTGTGCAGCTCTTCAATGAAAATAGCATCGGCTTCACGCAGGATATCGGCGTATTCTTTTTTCACTTCACCGAGGATACGCACACCCAGGCCAGGGCCGGGGAAAGGATGGCGGTAAACCATATCGTACGGCAGACCCAGTTCCAGGCCTATCTTGCGTACTTCATCTTTGAACAACTCACGCAGTGGTTCAACCAATTCCAGATTCATATCGTCTGGCAGGCCGCCGACGTTATGGTGCGATTTGATCACGTGTGCCTTGCCGGTTTTGGAGGCGGCGGATTCAATCACATCCGGATAGATGGTGCCCTGTGCTAAAAAGCGGCACTCGGTCAGTGTCTGCGCTTCTTCATCAAACACTTCAATAAAGGTGTTACCGATAATTTTACGCTTGGCTTCAGGGTCGGCCTGACCGGCCAAACGTCCGAGGAAACGCTCTTCGGCATCCACACGAATTACATTCACCCCCATATTGCGGGCAAACATCTCCATCACCTGATTGCCTTCTTGCTTACGCAGCAAACCGTTATCGACAAACACACAGGTGAGTCGGTCACCGATTGCCTGATGCAACAGCGCCGCTACGACCGATGAATCGACACCACCGGATAAGCCCAGCAATACCTTGTTATCGCCAACCTGATCACGCACCTTGCTGATCAGATCGTCAATAATATTCTGTGCTGTCCACAGCGCTTCCGCACCGGAGATCTCACGCACAAAACGCTCCAGGATACGCATACCTTGCTTGGTGTGTGTCACTTCTGGATGGAACTGCACGGCATAGAAATCACGCTGCGGATCACACATAGCGGCAATCGGAGCGGATTCCGTAGACGCGATGACATGGAAACCCTCTGGGATCTCAGTCACCTTATCGCCATGACTCATCCACACATCCAGCGATAGCGCACCGTTATTGCCAATATGATCTTCAATACCTTCGAGAAGACGGCTGGGGCTATCGGCCAGTTTGACGCGGGCATAACCAAACTCGCGCTTTTCAGAACAACTGACCTTACCGCCTAACTGTTCAGCCATCGTCTGCATGCCGTAGCAAATACCCAGCAGCGGAATTCCCATTTCAAACACTTCAGCGGGTGCACGTGGTGAATCCAGCTCAGTTACTGACTCAGGGCCACCTGCCAGAATAATACCTTTGGGAGCAAAGTCACGAATCGCTTCTGGTGTCATATCCCAAGGGTGGATTTCACTGTAAACACCGATTTCCCTGACACGGCGCGCAATCAGCTGCGTATACTGGGAACCGAAATCCAGAATCAGAATTCGTTGCGCGTGAATATCTTTACTCATCTTTGCTCACTCCGGCAAATGGTCTGATGGGACAGTGCAAAAATCAGACCTCTGTAAAACGAAAAATGGGGCGGCAATCGCCCCACTGATCAATACGTTTAACTAGGCTTAACTGACGCGGTAATTCGGTGCTTCTTTGGTAATACTGACATCATGCACATGGCTTTCAGTAATACCGGCACTGGTTATGCGCACAAAAGAGGGCTTGGTACGCATCTCTTCTACTGTCGCACAACCGGTATAGCCCATGGAGGCACGCAAGCCACCCATCAACTGATGCACCACATTATGCATCGGTCCTTTACAGGGCACACGACCTTCAATACCTTCCGGCACCAGCTTTTCAACACCGGCTTTAGCATCCTGAAAATAACGATCTGAAGAACCGGTCAGGCCAGACATAGCGCCCAAAGAGCCCATGCCACGGTAAGACTTGAATGCCCGACCCTGGAATAACTCCACTTCGCCGGGTGCTTCATCGGTACCCGCCAGCATGGAGCCAACCATAACAGCTGCCGCACCGGCGGCAATCGCCTTGGCCAAATCACCGGAGAAACGTATACCACCATCGGCAATCAGGGGAACGCCATAGTCTTTCAACGCTTCAGCTACATTAGCTACGGCACTGATCTGCGGCACGCCGATACCGGCAACGATACGGGTGGTACAGATAGAGCCGGGGCCTATGCCCACTTTAACGCCGTCTGCACCGGCCTTGGCCAGGGCCACAGCCGCATCAGCCGTAGCAATGTTGCCGCCAATCACCTGCACCTGTGGGAAATTCTGTTTGATCCAGGCCACGCGATCGATCACACCTTTGGAGTGCCCATGTGCAGTATCCACAACAATCACATCAACGCCGGCATTAACCAGCGCTTCAACTCGTGCAGGTGTTTCTGGGCCTGTTCCTACAGCTGCGCCAACAATCAACCGAGCCTTACTGTCTTTCGCCGCATTCGGGAAAGCCTGGGCTTTATTCATATCCTTAACTGTCATCATGCCGGTCATGTGGAAGTTATCATCCACCAGCAGGATTTTTTCAATGCGATGTTCGCGCAATAATTCACGAATAGCCTTAGGGTCATCACCTTCTTTCGCTGTCACCAGATGCTCTTTGGTGGTCATGATACTGGAAACACGCGCATCCATATCACTTTCAAAGCGCACGTCACGGCTGGTGACTATACCCACCAACTCATCGCCTTCAAGTACCGGGAAACCAGAAAAACCGTGGCGCTGAGCCAGGTTACGCACTTCACCTACGGTAGTATCAGGTGTACAGGTAACCGGTTCAGAAACCACACCGGATTCATATTTCTTAACCCGACGCACTTCTTCAGCCTGTTGTTCCGGCGTCAGGTTTTTGTGAATAATACCTATGCCACCTTCCTGAGCCATGGCAATCGCCAGACGCGCTTCCGTGACAGTATCCATTGCGGCTGAAACCAGGGGTACATTCAGCACGATTTCTTTCGTCAGGCGGGTTTTAAGTGAAACGTCTTTTGGCAGTACTTCAGAGTACCCCGGAATCAGTAGTACATCATCAAAAGTGAGCGCTTCTTCAACGATTCGCAACATGATCAGCCAGCCTGTTTATCTTGGAAAATTAAGCACGTCATTTTACACCAAAGCCAGCCTTGTCTCAATCTGAACACTCATATCAACCGCGCTTAATCCAGAGTTTTACTCCATACCCCGGAGACACTACTATAGCGACATGAATAGTCAATCCAACACCGCCTTATCCGTCAGTCAGTTAAACCGCGAAGCGCGTCGTTTACTGGAGCACAGCTTTTCCATCATTCGTGTGGAGGGTGAATTAAGCAATTTTGCCCGACCAGCCTCCGGGCACTGGTACTTTACCCTCAAGGATAGCCAGGCTCAGGTGCGCTGCGCCATGTTCAAAAATCGTTCGCAATTGATCGGTTTTCGTCCTAAGGAAGGCGATCAGGTGATTGTCACCGCCAAGGTCAGTTTGTATGAAGGACGCGGTGATTTTCAGCTGATTTGTGAACAGATGATGCCTGGAGGTGAGGGTCAGTTACAAAAAGCCTTTGAAGCACTCAAGTTAGAACTCAGTGCCCGCGGTCTGTTTGCCGAGGAACGCAAAAAACCACTACCGGCTCACCCGAGGTGTATCGGCGTGATCACCTCGGCGTCTGGCGCCGCTATTCATGATATTTTGCATGTGCTGAATCGACGCTTCCCTGGCTTGCCGGTTAACCTCTATCCGGCCGCAGTGCAGGGAGTCGAAGCTGCTGATCAACTGGTTAGCGCATTGGCGCTGGCTAACCGGCATGGCGAGTGCGATGTATTGATTATCGGGCGTGGCGGCGGTTCACTGGAAGACCTCTGGCCCTTCAATGAAGTGCGTGTTGCCGAAGCCATTGTGGCATCGAACATCCCGGTCGTATCGGCTGTGGGCCATGAAACCGATACCACTATCAGTGATCTGGTGGCTGACTACCGTGCCCCCACGCCATCAGCCGCAGCGGAAATCCTCAGTCCGGACCAGACGCTGTTGCGCCAGCGCCTGCAACAAACCGCCGCTACACTGCAATGGCATTTGAGCCGAGCCCTGCAGCAATCGAAGCTGCAACTGCAGAACTACCGCAAGCGCCTTAGACATCCAGGTGAACGATTACAGGACCAGTACCAGCGATTGGACCGACTGGAGATGCAGCTAAGCAAACAACTCAGCAGTCGTCTGCAGCAAGAAGAGCAGCGTTTGAATGGCTATTCACGACGTTTGCTACGCCGTAATCCGGCTCAACAATTGCCGGAATGGCAACAGCAGCTGCAGCAGTTGCAGCAACACCTGGTGTTACGCATGCACCGCTCTCTGGTAGCTCAACAGACCCAGCTTAAACAAGCAGCCTTACGGCTAAATGCGGTCAGTCCACTGGCTACATTGGAGCGTGGTTTCAGTCTGCTATTGGACCAGGATGAACAAATCATTCGTCACTGCAATCAGGTAAAACCTGAGGATCTGATCACAGCACGCTTGCAGGACGGTGATATTATCTGTCGGGTTATCGAACACAAACCCTCTGAGAGTCACTCACTATGAAACTGCATTTTCAGCGCAGCGGACAGGGCAACCCCCTGGTTATCCTGCATGGATTATTTGGCACTCTGGAAAACTGGGGTGCCCAGGTCAAGGTACTCACCGAGCATTTTGACGTGATAGCCGTTGACCTGCGTAACCATGGTCGCTCTCCACACAGTGCCGATATGAGCTACCCGTTAATGGCGGCCGATGTGATTGAACTGCTGGATGATCTCGGACTTGATCGGGTGGATATGATCGGCCATTCCATGGGTGGCAAGGTAGCGATGCAACTGGCGATGCACCAGCCTGAGCGACTCAATAAATTGATGGTGGTCGATATTGCGCCGGTCAGCTATGCACATGACCATGATGAGGTATTCAGCGGGCTGTTCAGTGTCGAACTTGAGCAATTGCACTCACGCGGCGATGCGGATACGCAGCTGAAACAACATATCGACAACCCGGCAATACGCGCTTTTCTGCTGAAAAATCTTTACCGTAATCAGGATAAGGCTTTCACCTGGCGGATGAACTTAAATGCCTTAAAAAATAACTACGATGCTATCGCTGCGGCCCCTGAAGGATCGCCATTCAGGGGACAGGTTCGGTTTATCAAAGGTGGACAGTCACACTACCTGCAGCCGGAATATAGCCAGCAAGTTAAGCAGTTGTTTCCAGAGGCAGATGTGAAGGTGATTGCGGATGCAGGACACTGGCCACATGCGGAAAAGCCAGCAATATTTTCTCGTTTGGTGATGGAGTTTTTTCTGGCAGATTAAATCTGCTGATCCAGAAGGTTTCCTGGCGCATTGAGCTTTTGCAAGGCACCGGTCTCGAGCAGACGCTTATTCAGCTCACGCAGTTTATCCTGTATTTCAGCGAGATCGCGAGCAAACTCGCGCAAGGACTCAGCGGCACGTTCTCTACGTTCACGCTGCTCTTCCACAACGTCTTCACGGCGAACCTGCTGGGCTTCGAATTCGTCGATCAACTCAGCCCGGCGATTAGCGGCGTTATCATCTTCAGCCGCCCTTTCCCTTTCAGCCGCTTCATCGGCAGCCGTTGCAACGACAGACTCTTGCTGTGTAAAAATCGTGGCAGTCGCATCGTCAGCATCAGCTAACTCGCGCAACGCTTGCTCCTCGGTCTCTGGCAACCCATCCAAGGACTCTTCCTCATTTTGGATCGCATTCGACTGTTCGCGCAGCAGCTCGGCACGCGCCTCCGCTGCCATAGCCCGGGCAGCGGAAGCAACGCGCTGATCCTGTGCGGACGGCTCAGCCGGTGCCATAGCTGCGCGTTCTATTGCCTGTGCTTTTTGCAAGGTTGCTTCAGGATCACCGGGTACAGATGAGGTATCAATACTGACTTCACCCCCTACGGCATACATCACACCATCAGGGCCGCGTTCAAAAGTATAAGTCGCCCCACCGGTATATTGACCACCTGCCGTCTGGTGCGCCATTTCATGCTGTCGCACTTCACGATCACGCGCGGCCAACTCACTTACAACCGCCTGCTCTGCTTCCTGTTGCTGACGATTTTCAGTGGATGAGGTAGATGTGCCTGCCGCTACACGGCGACCGGAATCTGACTGTGCCGTAGATTCGGCTACGGCAACCGATGCGGTAGCAGTTGAAGTTTCAGCCAGCACAATCCGTTCACGCGATACGGCGCTGTAAGTATTTAGCCCCGGCGTGATATGTGAATTGGAAAAGCCATTGACTTGCATGCAATAGCCCTCACGTTATAGCAAAAATAACCCCTGACTGGAGCCATTCTCAGTTATGCACGGGTATCAATCAATGAACCCAGCGCTTCATCCGCTTCTCGGACTACTTGAGTGGATGCTGTGGCTTCATTCTGATTGACTGCGGCCTGACTCACAGCCTGATCTTCTCCCCGCCCAGAAGCAAGTTCAGGACGATCAGGAGCACCGCTGCCTTGCACATCACCAGCCGCACGTGCTGAGTTATCCAGTCCACGGTTAACATTCATAAGACCACTGGTTTGCGCAGCAATACCATTAATATTCATAAATCACCTGTCGTCTTGGGTTAAAACAGTTTTTCAACTGCATTAGCAGTATAGCACCTAAGACCAACCTGTACATAATTTGTTCAATCTTACTGCTTGGTTTTTTACTTTGGCAGGAGTAGCGACAGATCCAGATAGCCTGATGCAGTAGCAGGGTCCGGCTGTTCGAGCCAAGGGATAAACCCCAGTAGCGGTGCCCGAATACGCTGCTGCAAACTTGCCAGATTCTCATTAACACAATGCATATCCGCATCAGTCTGACAGGCAACCCAACCCGCCAGTTGCACACCATCTCGAGCAATCGCTTCGACCGTTAGCAATGCATGATTCAGACAACCCAGTTTCATTCCGACCACCAGAATAACCGGCAATTCGAGCAGTTTTACTAACGCAGACAAATTTTCGCGCGGGTTCAGCGGCACACGCCAGCCTCCCGCACCTTCAACCAAGACCAGATCCGCTTTCTGCATCAAGGCACCACGACAATAAGCCGCTAGCCTATCGGCGCTGAGCTGGCGTCCAGCTGCCGCAATATGCGGAGCCACAGCAGCTTCCAGTGCCACCGGGTTTATCTGATCATAGCTCAATGAGATACTGGCATAGCGTTGCAGTAACAAGGCATCGGCATTGCGCAGCCCCTCTGAAGTCTGCTCACACCCGGCAGCCAGGGGCTTCAATCCGATGGTCTGCAGTTGCTGCTGGCCTGCCTGATATAGCAACGCGGTGGTCACCAAGGTTTTGCCAACATCAGTATCCGTACCCGTTATAAAATACGCCTGTTTCAACACTGACCCCTTAATTATTCCTTGCACCACTGCAGGTAATAGACTTCATAGCTGACGGGTAAACAACCGTCTTGCTGACGAAAATGATCATACGCACGCGTCAGTTGTTGCAGTCGGTCACGACCACCCAATCCAGCGAGAGATTGCCGTCCTTCTACAGCGGACGCACCCAGCATTTTCAACGCTTTCATCACCGCCCGCAAGTCTGGATAGGTCAGTGTATAAAAGGCCGTCTGCGACTTGAGTAACTGCAAACCTGGCGGTTGCAGGGCCAACAACGGCTCCAGCGCCACAAAGCGGTTCACATGGGGCAGTTGATCGACGCTTTGCCAGGCCGCTCTCATCTCACACAGACTTTTTGGTCCCAAGGTTGCCAACATCAGGCGCCCACCAGGCTTTAACACCCGACAGCACTCAGCAAACAAGCGTTTGTAGTCACTGCACCATTGCACCGCCAGACTGCTCCAGATCAGATCAACCTGCGCATCTGCCAGGGGTAAGGCCTCAGCATCCGCACACAAGGGCACCAGGTCCATCTCAGCATGAACTGACTTCACCTGCTGCAGCATTCCCTGGGCAATATCCAGCGCCAGTAATTGGCTGGAAGGATAGCGTTTACGTAAAGACGGCAGACCGTAGCCAGTACCGCACCCCAGATCGACAACGCGTTCGAGCGTTTGTATCGGCAAATCGGACAACAGCGTATCGGCGACTTCTCGCTGTAGATCAGCCACGGTGTCATAGGTCGTCGCGGCCCGACTAAAGCGAGAGGCTATATCCTGCTTATAGGCTTGATTGGCGGTAACCAGTGTCAGCATAGACCCGCCTCCCAGCTCAACACATCCGTTATTACTCTGTCAGCCGCTGAAATAAACGGCAGGTGCGATGCCCCGGGATAGCAATGCACGCTGGCATCACTACTCAGTAACGGCAGCAGCTCAACCAAGGGGGATGCTGGCACCAATGCATCCGATTTACCCAGCAAATGCAGAACAGGCAACTGAAGTTGAGCCAAAGCTGGACGAACATCTTCAAGCAACAGCGTCAGTAAATCACTCAGATAAGCCGTCGATAGAGGACTACAAGATCTGTGCAGCAAATCAAGCAGATGGCGTTTGTCCGTAGCACCCAATACCTGCAATGCATGAAAGCGTTGCAGGGTCGCTTCGGGGTTGGAAGAAAAGTCTGTCTGAAAACGACTAAACTGAGCCTGTGGCATGGCACAGTGCCAATCATCACGCTGCACAAAACAGGGGTTGAATGCCACAGTGATCAAACCTATGACATGCTCAGGTGCCTGAGCAGCCAGCTGTGTTGCCAGCAAGCCGCCCAGCGACCATCCCATCCATAGCGCCCGCTGCGGTGCCTGGCGTCTCAGGCATTGAATTAGGGTGTAATTGAGCGCAGCAGGTGAGGTTTTACGCCAATCAGAGTGATCAAAGACCACACGGTGCACCCGAAATTCAGCCATGAGCGCATCCAACAGCGGATCAAAAATATCGGCACTGCTGCCCCAACCCGGTACTAATACTAAGTCCCGCCCTTTGCTATTCAGGCATTCAATCTGCAGCATTATCCGACTCCATCACCTGCTTCAACCCTTGCACCAGCCTATCCACCTGCCCAATCGTGTGTGTTGCGGTCAGGGTCACACGCAAACGGGCGCTGCCTGCTGGTACCGTGGGTGGGCGGATAGCAGTAACTAACAATCCCTGTGACAGTAACTGCTCACTAATGCGTATCGCCTTGCCTGCACAGCCGATCATCAGCGGCTGAATCGGTGTATCAGAGGGTAGTAAACACATCCCGGCGGCGGCACATGACTGACGAAAGTGCTGGATCAACTGCTGCAGGTGCTGGCGACGCCAGTCTTCTGCCTGTACCAGTGCAAGACTGGTACGGGTCGCTTCGGCCACAGCCGGCGGCAGTCCTGTGGTGTAAATGTAGCTCCGGGAAAACTGAATCAGGGTTTCAATCAGTGCCTCCGAACCGGCGACAAAAGCGCCAGCTGTACCAAAGGCTTTACCTAGCGTACCCACTAAAACTGGTAGTTCTTCAGGCGCCAGCCCACTGACAGCAGCACTGCCACCACCCTGTGCACCCAACACACCAAAGCCATGCGCATCATCGACCACCAACCAGGCCTGATGCGACTGACACAAGGCTGACAAAGCCACCAGGTCAGCCTGATCACCATCCATACTGAACACCCCATCGGTGACAACCAGCCGACGTTGTGACTGACTAGTCTGTAACATGCGCTCCAGCGAGCCTGTGTCCAGATGCGGATAACGGCGAAAACGGGCACCACTCAGCAAGGCACCATCCAGCAATGAGGCATGGTTAAGCCGATCATGGAATACCGCATCGCGCCGCCCAGCCAGGGCCGTCATGACGCCGAGATTGGCCATATAACCGGAACTGAATAACAACGCCCGTTCACGCCCGGTGAAAGCCGCCAGCTCCAGCTCCAGTTGATGATGTGCATCCGTATGGCCCGCGGTCAGATGGGATGCGCCACTGCCGACACCATAACGCTGGGTGCCTTCGATCATAGCCTCTGCCACCCGGGGATCAGCGGCTAACCCGAGGTAATCATTGCTGCAGAAACTCAACACCGACTGATTACCCAGCATCCTTTCTGGCTGCTGCGCTGAGTGTATAACCTGGCGCTGACGATAGAGCTGCTGTTGGCGGCGCTCCTCCAGTGCCGGTTTGAGCAGACTGTCCATCACTGAGCCGACTCAGCCGCATTGTAGAAAAAGGCTTTATCCTGTTCGGTGGCGATCCGCTGCATCAGTGCCGTCTCACAGTCATCATCCGACGCCATCTCCACAGCTTCCGGATACAGGCCTAACTTGGCAAACAGTGCTTTATCGGCCTCAGCCTGTGGGTTCTCTGTTGTCAGCAGGCGATCACCGTAAAAAATCGAATTAGCACCGGCCATAAAGCACAAGGCCTGCATCTGCTCATTCATTTCGGTGCGGCCAGCCGATAACCGCAGATGTGATGCTGGCATCAGAATCCGGGCAACCGCCAGGGTACGGATAAACTCAAAGGCATCCAGTTCCGGCGCATCTTCCAACGGGGTACCTTCGACTCTCACCAGCCGATTCACCGGCACAGATTCCGGGTGTTCAGGAAAGCATGCAAGGGTTTGTAACAGACTGACTCGATCCGTCCGCGATTCACCCAGCCCCAGAATACCGCCACAACAAACTTTCATCCCGGCGGCCCGAACATGCCCCAGCGTATCCAGTCGATCCTGATAACTCCGGGTGGTGATGATGTTGCCGTAAAACGCCTCAGAGGTATCCAGATTGTGGTTGTAATAATCCAGACCCGCGGCCGACAAGGCCTGTGCCTGCTCCGCTTTGAGCATGCCCAATGTCATACAGGTTTCCAGCCCCAGCGCTTTAACCCCCTGGATCATCTCCAGTACGTAGGGCATATCCTTGGCACGCAGGTGCTTCCAGGCGGCACCCATGCAGAAACGGCTGGCGCCCTGTGTTTTAGCGGCCTGAGCTTCTGCAAGTACGGCTCGTACCTGCATCAGTTTTTCTGTTTCCAGTTCAGCGTTATGATGGATACTTTGAGGGCAATATTTGCAGTCTTCCGGGCAGGCGCCGGTTTTGATCGACAATAAGGTACTGATTTGCACGGCGTTGGGATCAAAAAACTTACGATGCACCGTCTGAGCTCGGTACATAAGCTCGGTAAAAGGCAGATCAAACAGCGCACTGATTTCGGCATGCTGCCAGTTATGTCGAACGGAAACCCCGGTGGTCATAGCATCACCCTACATAAATGTTTTACAGTAGTCTGGCCTGAAGCCAGTAAACGAAGAGCCAGGAAAGCTCTGATAATGGGCAATGATAGTAAATTGACACAAGGACTTGTCAACTTATGTTTTTCGACAAAGTTAACTATAGATTACTATTTAAACAAACCTGTTCACTTTGCCAACTTCAAACTGCTCAGATTAATGGCTTGTGTGAAGACTGCCATGCCGATCTACCCTGGCTGCTGCTGGGCTGTCCCGTGTGTGGCCTGCCTCGATCCTTTCCCGATCAGACCTGCAGCCATTGCCAACAAGCCATCCCCAGGTTTGACCGCTGTGAAGCACCGCTTGAATACCGCTTTCCAATCAACAGTCTGCTGCCAGGAATCAAATATCATGGCCGTATACAGGCGCTGGGTTGGTTAGCCGAATTATTGTCACACCACCTTCAGGATCGCTGTGAAACCTGGCCAGACCTACTCTTGCCCGTTCCCATGCACCCCATTGATGAAGCCTTGCGAGGTTTCAATCAGGCGGAATTACTGGCCAACCTGTTAAGCCAAAAGCTACAGATTCGCTGTGATTCAGGACAACTTCGTAAGGCACACCGGAGGGTGAAACAGATGACACTGAGTGCATCTGCCAGACGAAACAATCTGAAAGGTGCCTTCAGCATTCGTGGTGAATTACCCCAAAGCGTCGCACTTATCGATGACATCATGACCACCGGCGCTACCGCTGATGAAATTGCAGGCTTATTAAAAAACCAGGGGGTAAGCCATGTACAGGTTTGGGTGCTGGCACGTACGCCAGAGCCTGATCTGGACTGAGAATTACGCTGAATAATCCTGTAATATGGATGCAATTTCATGATTTTGCTGTCATACCCTGAGGATAGCTACTTGGCTGAAAAACCTGACTGGCCTAAATCCACTAGCAAGCTGCGCGACTTCCTGTCGGTATTTCAATACAGCCAACGGGCCTTACAACTGGTCTGGAGCACCTCGCGAGCACTAACCTGGGGGCTGATGCTGTTGACGCTGGTCGCGGGTGTCATGCCTGCTCTGGCCGCTTACCTGGGCCAACTGATCGTTGATGGTGTACTCGCGGCAATCAGCACCTATCAGCATCAGGGAGAGGTTGATTACTGGCCCATTATGCAACTGGTTGCACTGGAAGGGCTGGTCATTACGATCCTGGCCGCAGCACAACGTGGTCTATCAGCTCAGCAATCCTTGCTGAAGGCACTGATGGGTCAACGTGTCAATGTGATGATTCTGGAAAAAGCACAGACATTATCATTAGCTCAATTTGAAGATTCAGAATTTTACGACAAATTAACGCGAGCAAGACGCGAAGCATCGACCCGTCCACTGGCCTTGGTCAATAAAACCTTCAGTCTGATTCAGAACTCGATTGCTTTAGCCAGTTTTGCAGTATTGCTGGTGCAGTTTTCTCCCTGGGCTTTGCTGGTGCTGTTTATTGCCGCCCTACCTGTATTTATGTCCGAAGCAAAATTTTCCGGTGATGCGTTTCAGCTGTCGCGCTGGCGCTCTCCTGAACTCCGTAAGCAGATGTATCTGGAAACGCTGTTGGCACGCGAAGACTCAATCAAAGAAGTGAAGCTGTTTGGACTGGGCACCCTGCTGCTGGATCGCTACAAAGCCATTTTCAACACCTTGTTCAGTGCCGAAAAACGGCTGATTATACGCCGTGATCTCTGGGGTTTTGCCCTGGGTCTGTTGGGGACACTGGCTTTCTATGCCGCCTATGCCTGGATCGTGGTTGAGGCTATTCAGGGAGTCATCACCCTTGGGCAAATGACCATGTACCTGCTCATATTCAAGCAGGGTCAAACGGCCATCAGCACCAATTTGACCGCCATCAGTGGCATGTATGAAGACAACCTCTACCTGTCCAATCTCTATGAGTATCTGGAACAACCAGTTGAAGCGGAATCTGGTAGCGCGCACCACGGCCCCTTGCCGAATGACGGCATTCGCTTCGACGCCGTCAGTTTCACCTACCCTGGCGCTAATAAACCGGCCCTCAAGCGCATATCCCTACACCTGCCACCGGGCCAAAGCTTAGCCCTGGTAGGTGAAAATGGATCCGGGAAAACCACGCTGATCAAATTACTGACCCGCCTTTACCATCCGGATGAAGGTCGTATCCTACTGGACGGACTGGATTTAAATGAATGGGATCCACAGAGCTTGAGAGAGCGTGTGGGGGTGATTTTTCAGGATTTTGTTCGTTACCAGTTTCTGGTAGGTGAAAACCTCGGTGCGGGTGATGTTTCCGAATTCGACAATGAAGAGCGTTGGCAAGAAGCCGGCCGGCTCGGTTTGGCAGACCCTTTTATTAACCAGTTGAATGATCAATACCATACCCAATTGGGGCGCTGGTTTAAGGGCGGTCAGGAGCTCTCAGGTGGCCAATGGCAAAAAATCGCTCTAGGACGTGCGTTTATGCGCTCTAAAGCAGACATACTGGTATTAGATGAACCCACGGCCGCTATGGATGCTGAAGCTGAGGCCAAAATTTTTGAGCACTTTCGCAGCCATGCCAAGCAGCGCATGGTAATTTTGATTTCACATCGCTTTTCAACGGTCAGAATGGCTGACAACATTTTGCTACTGCGCAATGGCGAAATTATTGAGCAGGGTAATCATGCGTCGCTCTTGGCAAAAAATGGACGCTACGCTGAGTTGTTTCATTTGCAGGCCAAGGGTTATCGGTTGGACTAACCCAGCATTGGTTAGAGTCTAGACCAATGCTGTAGGGAGCATTGGCCATAGCATTCAACGGAAGTTGAGGCTGCCCACGCCGAAGATACCAATCAAGCCAATGACAATCAGATAGATAGCCACGATGTAGTTGAGCAAACGCGGCATGACTAGAATGAGAATCCCGGCGATCAGGGACACCAGTGGCGCAAGGGCTAGATGGATATTCATATGCATACCTTTAAGTTGATTTGGATCGTTTCACAGGCTACGCCTTGAACGAACCAGGCTCTGTGCGTTGTCGCACACGGCAGGATGCATTATAGCACAAGCCCCGCACAACAAGGATCATCCAACGCAAACCGCAGCTACTGGGTGGTCATGCACGAAACTGCCTTGCCACAAACGCCCAGACCATGCGCGACGCATCAGGTCCCCGCGCGTCACTAAAATCACCACCACTGGCAGAGCCGCCACTCCACGCATGCCCGAGTGACTCAATTCCAACCAGCGTCGCCACCGTTTTCACACCACACTTGAAGTCCGTTACGGTCATCGGGTAGCGCTTGCCGCGCTGTATATTGCGCGACGCGCATGTGCGTGCGCCAGCGGCTTCGGCCCAGGCATTTACTGCGGCCTGACCATTACTGGCAGCCACCACGCTATCGCCATGGATCACCAGCAAGAACGGCCAGGACTTAGCCATGACTGTCGGCGTGGCATCCAGACGTCCCGCCCCCAGGAATCCATGCATCGCACCGACGGCTGTCAGCGTGGAATGCGCAGTGCCGGTGGGTATGCCGGAATGCATCGCCACTGCCCTGAAGCGCTCCGGGTGACGCGAAACCAGCAGCACCGCCATGCTGGCCCCGGCAGACAGGCCCGCTACCGCAACCCGAGCAGGATCTACCGGATAAAGCAGGTTGACCTGATCAATTGCATTCATGATCAACTCAACTTCTCCAAACGCACGCCCGGTAGCCGTCGTATCAAACCAGTTCCAGCAGCCCTGTGCATTGGACAGGCGATCCTGTTCAGGGTAAAGCACCAGAAAGCGCTCACGATCCGCAATTTGATTCATGCGAGTACTTACCGCAAAGCTGCGGGCATCCTGGCCACAGCCATGCAGCATAACCAGCAGAGGCACGCGCTCATTCGCGCGGATGCCTAGCGGACGATACACTCTGAAGCGGCGCGCTCCAGCTGTCCCTACAGCAAGCCCGCGGATCCAGCGGCCCGCACCTGGTGGTGGCTTTTTCGCGTCCACGCGCCGCTTGATCGCTTTGGTAACTGTGTGGGTAACTGTGCGAGTGCTCGCTCGCTTGACTGCTCGGGTTCCTGCGCGCAGCGCCTTTTTCGTAGCCGTCGAGAGTCCACGCGACATGATCGTGTTCCAGCTTGGTGCGCGATAACGTTTAGGCATATTTCGCACTCCAGTGCTTGAACGAACTGAACGAGCCTGGCCCGCTCTATTGGCCGTCGATCAGACTCAAGTCTGACTGACTGCTTGACTGCTACTTGCTGATTTCACGACCGATGATGCCACCAACGGCTGCACCACCCACGGTTCCGATCGCACTGCCGCCAGTCAATACCGCACCGCCAACGGCGCCAATACCGGCACCGGCCGCTGTATTTTTGTCCTGGTTCGACATACCAGCACATCCACCGAGTCCGAGCAGCACCGCAATGGTAGCAACGCCGAACAGTAGATTGCGCGATGAATTGATCGAACGATGGTTGAAGATGCTCATGATAATACCTCGATGGGGAGACTTGGGAAGCATGTCGCGACGACTGTCTGCGATAACAAAGCATGCAGGATGGAGGCAATATCGTCTGTCCGTTGCCACACATATCGGGTATTCACACGGGGTGACGGGTGTGCAAAATTACCTGTATAAGGGCAGCAAGGGCGCAAACCACTGTTGCAGGTGCTCGACACAGGCACGTACCTTGGCCGAGTCAGCCAAGCGCTGCGGATAGACGGCCCAGACATTGGCCGTTTGCCAGTATTCCGGCAATATATGTCGCAGCTTTCCAGCCTCGATCAACGGCGCCACCTCCCATGCCGAGCGCAGCAGTATTCCCTTACCCTGAAGTGCCCACTGCAAGGCAATTTCACCATGATTGGATGACAAACGCCCCTGTACCCGTATCTGCTTTTCGCCACCCGCTGACTCCAGGCGCCACAAACCAAACGGGTGGTCCCGCTCTTTGATCACCAGACACTCATGTGCTGTCAACTCGGCCAGGGTTTGTGGTTCTCCTCGCGCATCCAGATAGGCAGGGGCCGCGCAGAGCAGCCGTCGGTTATCTGCCAACTTACGTGCGATCAGATGACTGGCTATCTCTTCACCAATGCGCACATCCAGATCAAAACCTTCGCCGGCCACATCAATCAGACGGTCAAACACTTCCAAGCGCACAGCTAATTCCGGGTATAGCTCAGTCAAGGCAGCCAAAGCCGGGGCAACCTGCTGACGACCAAAGCCGAAGCTGGAACTGATGCGCAGCACCCCACTAGGCGTCTGACGTGTCTGAGCGACCTCTTCATAAAGCTGGTCAATATCATCCAGGATCTGCTTAGCCCGACGCAGCACCTTTTCGCCTTGCTCTGTCACACTCACACGACGTGTTGTACGGTGCAATAAACGGGTATTCAATGCCGATTCAAGGCTACGTATGCGCTTGCTGATATAAGCCACTGACACACCCAGATCGACCGCCGCCGCGGCAAAACTGGCTTTTTCAGCCACTTGTATAAACACCCGCAAATCATCATTCGATGGACTTTTATGCATGATATGGAAACAGTAGGTTAACTTGAAACGGTATTGTATTCATTTTGTACACAATTAATATAGCCATATTAACTTAGGAGAATCGAATATGAATCAGTCATTCAATATTGCAGTCATCGCTGGGGACGGCATAGGTAAGGAAGTTATGCCCGAAGCGCTGCGTGCCCTGCAAGTGGCCGCTGAGCGCTTTAATATCAACCTGAATTACACCCCTATTGAATGGGCCAGCTGTGACTATTATCAGCAACATGGCCAGATGATGCCGGATGACTGGAAGGCACAACTTTCTGGTATGGATGCGATCCTGTTCGGTGCCGCAGGCTGGCCGGAAACCGTTCCAGACCATATTTCACTCTGGGGATCGTTACTGAAGTTTCGCCGTGAATTTGATCAATACATTAATCTGCGTCCGGTGCGTCTTTTTGAAGGTGTGCCCTGCCCTTTAGCCGGTCGTAAAGCCGGTGATATCGATTTTTACGTGGTGCGTGAAAACACCGAAGGTGAATACACCAATCTGGGTGGTCGCATTTTCGAAGGGACAGAGCGTGAGGTGGTGATACAGGAATCCGTATTTACCCGCTACGGAACTGACCGGGTACTGAAATACGCCTTTGAGCTTGCCCAAAGCCGTGCAAGAAAACACCTGACCGTCGCTACCAAAAGTAATGGCATTGCTATCAGCATGCCCTGGTGGGATGAACGTGCCGATGCCATGGCAGCGCATTACCCGGACATTAACGTCGACAAGCAGCATATCGACATCCTGTCTGCCCGCTTTGTATTGCAACCCGACCGCTTTGATGTCGTAGTCGCCAGTAACCTGTTCGGCGACATCCTGTCAGACCTGGGGCCAGCCTGCACCGGCACCATCGGCCTGGCGCCCTCAGCCAACCTGAATCCTGAAGGCCTTTTCCCTTCCCTGTTTGAACCTGTACACGGCTCAGCCCCGGATATCTATGGCCAGAATATTGCCAACCCCGTTGCCATGATCTGGTCAGCCGCATTGATGCTTAACTTCCTCGGTTGTACCGAAGCCCATGATGCCATGCTCAACGCCATCGAAACGGTCCTGGCCAAAGGACCACGTACACCTGATTTAGGTGGTACCGCCAGTACCACCGAGATGGGCGAAGCGATTGCAGCACTGATCTGATTATGCTGTTCTGTGACTTGGGCTCATAGGCACACGGCCTTGGGCTAATGGCATCGGACCTGGCTGACACGCCGTAAACCCATCCCTGGGGGCTCCAGTGCGCCATCCATGGCGCACTGGGTCAGCCACATCCGATCCCATCAGCCCCCATCAACTTGGGTGCCTGCGTAAAGTTGGTTTGGCACAGGACTGTAGGCGGGGTGTTGGTATCGTTTTGGTGGGACCGTCTGGCGGCAGCCGAGCGGTCAGGATGACGAAAAGCGTGTCCCACCAAAGCGATGGCACCACCCCAGCATGGCACTAACTTAACAAGCCAAATCCCTTACAAAAAACACTGAAATAAGGGTTTGCACCACAAAAAAAATGTTAATCTTGTCTGCAATCTACTCATGCGCATGCTGGGTCATACCACCAGAGCATCAGGAACAATAAACAGGAGACCAGAATGTCAGATATTTTTGAGCTGGAGCAGCGCGATCCAGACAACTATCGCAAAGAAACCCGAAAAAACACCCTGATTCTGATCGTAATTTTTGTGGTTCTGGCGATGGGGCTGTCAACCTTGAGCGTGTCGCTCTTCGGCCAGCCAGACGGCAATAACTTTGTCTGGAATGTTGCCGGTGTATTGGCGGGGTTTATACTCACAACGCTGATTTTCAAGCAGGTTCTCTGGTATAAACCCTGGATGAATGCATCTGTGTATGGCTGGAAACTCAAACGCTGCTTGATGCGCATCACCAACATTATGCACCATGTCGAAACGGGTGTTGAACAGAACGACATCACCGCCATCAAGCTACTACGCTTCTACCATCTTGGCCTGATGCAGATGCATCAATTAGAAGGCAATGACGGCGGTGTTAGTGAATTGCAGAAACCGGTCCAAAAGCTATTGCTGAAAATTGAGGCGCTTGAACTGGATCCTCAACAGATCCGCTTTGATTCAACCTGGATAGACTCAGCGAAACACTCAGCAAAACAACAGACCCGTTAGATTCAAAGGTTTTATTCCTCAGCTGCTAGGACCATTTATGTTGCGGCGGCTGATACTGCTCTAACGCCTGCAGCAGTGCTTCGGGCTGATCAGCCCGAATCAGCATATTGGCATGCACAGGCTTCAGAAAACCGGCCTCTGTCATGTTGGTTACCATCTGCAGCAGCGGATCATAAAAGCCGTTCACATTGTAAAAAGCGCAGGGTTTGGTGTGATACCCCAGTTGCGCCCAGGTCCAGGATTCGAAAATTTCTTCCAGTGTTCCTGCCCCACCCGGCATGGCAACGAAGGCATCTGCCAGTTGTGCCATTTTAGCCTTGCGCTCATGCATATCGGCGACAACAAATAGTTCTGTTAAACCAGGATGCGCCAACTCTTTGGATTGCAGCGATACCGGAATAACACCATACACCTGCCCACCGGCATCCATGACGGTGTCAGCAATAACGCCCATCAAACCGACTTTACCGCCACCATAAACCAACGCAATCTGCCGCTCAGCAAAATACTGCCCCAGCGCTCTGGCTGCCTGGGTATAGACTGGATCAAGGCCTGCACTGGAGCCGCAAAATACCGCAATTTTCATAAACTCATCCCTTTAGCTTCATACAAACTGGTATGGGTCTCCGGCTTTGGCCAGCCTACCCAATGGCGAATTATCTAAGCATGTGGTTCAGTTGAAATCAACACAGACTTTGTCTCTCGGCAGCAAGCCGGTTATCATCCTGCCAGCTATCACCCCATCACCAGCCTGCAGGAGATATACCCGGTGTTTCAGTTCGATGCGATCGGTTATGTTCACAGCCCGTTCAAGGAAAAGTTTGGCATCCCCAGACAACCCGGCCTGACGCAGTCACTTCGCACCCGCATCCACCTGCATGCGCCCTATAATCACCCGGATACCACCAAAGGGTTAACCGACTGCAGCCATATCTGGATTATCTTTGTATTCAGTGCCACACAGAATCAGGGTTGGCATGCCACCGTGCGTCCACCACGGTTGGGAGGTAACAAACGCCTTGGCGTATTTGCCAGCCGCTCCACCTTTCGCCCCAATCCTATCGGCCTTTCAGTGGCCCGGCTCGTAGGTATCACCCGCGAAGGTGATGAGCTGATACTGGAAGTGGCCGATGCCGATCTGCTCGATGGCACACCGGTACTGGATATCAAGCCTTATTTGCCCTATGCCGACAGCCTGCCTGAGGCCCACTTTTCACTCGGCAGCAAGCCAGAGCCCCTGGCGCTGCCGGTTATTTTTTCGCCACAGGCCGAGCTGTTCTGCCAGCAGTATCAGCAAGCTCAGGGTGAGCCGCTGCAGGAACAAATCACTGAACTGTTGCGCTGCGACCCTCGACCTGCCTATCAAACTGACAGTGAGCGCATCTACGGCATGCGCTTGCATGACCTGAACCTGCACTGGTCTGTGAGTGATTCAGTGATCCATGTTATCGACATCCTACCGGTCACTGCTTAAGCTAGGCACCACTTACCAGCATCCACGGAGCCCCCATGCCCCTGACATCAGTCACACAGAAACAACTCCTCGACTATGACCGCGAGCATATCTGGCACCCTTACTCATCCATGACCCAACCCACACAGGTGTATGCCGTCAGTTCTGCCTCAGGTGTCAGGCTTCAGCTAAGTGATGGTCGCGAACTGATTGATGGCATGGCTTCCTGGTGGTCGGTGATTCATGGCTATAACCATCCCCAACTGAATCTGGCAGCAAAGAGTCAGATTGACTGCATGGCGCATGTGATGTTTGGCGGACTGACGCATCAACCCGCCGTGGAGCTGGCGCGACGACTGGCTGAGATCACCCCAGCGGGACTGGAGAAGGTGTTTTTTGCCGACTCCGGCTCAGTCAGTGTGGAAGTAGCCATCAAGATGGCATTGCAATACCAGCAGGCACGCGGAGCGGCACACAAGCAACGCATTATCAGCCTGCGCCGTGGTTATCATGGTGACACCTTTGCTGCCATGTCGGTTTGCGATCCGGTCACGGGTATGCACCAGTTGTTCAGTGGCGCACTGGCACAACAGATCTTTTTACCCGCCCCGCAAACCCCCTTTGGCCAGCCCCTGTATGCTGAAGATCTATACGCGCTGGAGCAGACATTAGCGCAACAACATGATCAGGCGGCGGCGCTGATACTCGAGCCGATTGTGCAGGGTGCCGGCGGCATGCGTTTTTATTCCGCCGAGTATTTGCAAAAAGCCAGAGCCCTCTGTGATCACTATGATCTGCTGTTGATTGCCGATGAGATAGCCACAGGTTTTGGCCGGACCGGCGAGCTGTTTGCCTGCCAACATGCTGATATCAGCCCCGATATTCTCTGCCTGGGCAAGGCGTTGACTGGCGGGTATATGACGCTGGCCGCCACACTGACCAACCGTCACGTGGCCGAAACCATTTCTAACGGCGGTGCCGGTTGCTTTATGCACGGCCCCACCTTTATGGCCAACCCACTGGCCTGCGCGGTGGCCTGTGAATCAATCGACCTGCTGCTAGAGCAGGACTGGCAAGCCACTATTCAACGCCTTGAGCAGGGTTTGCGCCAGGGACTAGCCCCCGCAGCTGAGTTTGATTCGGTCGCTGAGGTTCGCTGCCTGGGTGGTATAGGTGTGATTGAGCTCCACTCAGCGGTTGATATGCAAACTGTACAGCCGCGGTTTGTTGAGCGGGGTGTCTGGGTACGCCCCTTTGGTAAACTGGTGTATGTCATGCCTCCCTACATCATGGATAATGCCGATCTGAAACAGCTGTGTAGTGCCATCATTCAGGTAGTGAGTGAGCTATAATATAGCCAGATTAAATAGTGTAGTTTTATAGAACTCTGAAGGACATATCATGCCACGCATTAAAATAGACATGCCTGAGAACTATCTGTTCACCACAGAGATACCCGTGCGTATCAGTGATATCAATTACGGCGGTCATTTAAGCAACGACGCCATGCTCTCGATTATTCACGAAGCCCGTATCCGTTTTTTAAACCAGTATCAGTATTCCGAACTCGACATTGAAGGCTTTGGCATCATCATGACCGATTCAGCTATTGTCTATAAAGCGGAAGGCTTTCACGGCGATGTTTTGCAGGTCAACATAGCGGTAGCCGACTTCAACAAATATGGCTGTGATCTCTACTATCTGCTGGCTAACAAGAAAAATGCCAAAGAAATAGCCCATGCCAAAACCGGCATTGTCTTTTTCGACTATCAGGCGCGCAAAGTAGTACCTGTGCCAGAAGCCTTCAAAGACCGTATGCTGAAAGAGACCTGAGCTTAGTCATCACCATAATCATAATGGATGTGACTGAGGTTTTCAAAGCGGGTGTACTTACCGATAAAGGCTAGGCGCGAGGTCCCTATAGGTCCATTACGCTGTTTACCAATGATGATTTCGGCCACGCCCTTCTCGGGACTGTCTTCGTTATAGACTTCATCCCGGTAGATGAACATGATGACGTCAGCATCCTGCTCGATCGCGCCGGATTCCCTCAGATCGGAGTTAACCGGGCGTTTATTGGGACGGTTTTCCAGGCTTCGGTTCAGCTGTGACAGCGCTACGACCGGGCACTCCATCTCTTTTGCCAGCGCTTTGAGTGAGCGGGAGATTTCGGAGATTTCAGCGGTACGCCCCTCTGATTTACCTGTCTTAATCTGCATCAATTGCAGGTAATCGACCATGATCATGCCCAGATCACCCTGTTCACGAAACACGCGACGAGCACGGGTACGCATCTCATTCGGGCTGATTCCCGCTGTGTCATCAATAAACAGCGGCTTGCCCTTGAGCATATTCACCGCCGTGGTCAGCTTAGGCCAGTCCTCTTCCAGCAACTGCCCGTTACGTACACGCGTCTGATCAATTTTACCCAGCGATGACAACATACGTGTAACCAGCTGATCGGCGGGCATCTCAAGGCTGAATACCAGCACAGGTCGCTGCGTGCCCATCAGCGCATTTTCAACCAGATTCATGGCAAAGGTGGTTTTACCCATGGAGGGTCTGGCCGCTACAATGATCAGATCTGACTTTTGCAACCCGCCAGTACGGGTATCCAGTTCATCAAATCCAGTGGTGACGCCCGTCAAAGCGTCGGCATTATTGAACAGGTGGTCAATACGTTCAACTGCACGCTTGAGCAGGGGGTTAATCGGTTCCGGACCACTTTGATTCGGGCGATTTTCAGCAATTTGAAAGATTTTCTGCTCAGCTTCGTTGAGAATCTCATCAGAAGCCCGGCCCTGGGGCTGAAAAGCGCTGTCGGCAATTTCATTGGCCACATGGATCATCTGACGCAACAGGGCCCGATCACGCACTATTTCAGCATAAGCACGAATATTGCTGGTACTGGGTGTATTACGCGCCAGTTCGACCAGATACTCTAAACCACCTGCACGCTCCAGCTCGCCACCACGATCCAGCTCTTCTGACAGGGTGACTACATCGAATGGACGACTGTCATCGACCAGTTTTTGCAGCATCCGGAACAGCATGCGGTGCTCGGAACGATAAAAGTGGCTGTCGACAAGAATTTCGGAAACGCTATCCCATGCCTGATTATCCAGCATCAAGCCACCCAGCACAGACTGCTCGGCTTCTAGCGAAAAAGGTGGGGTTTTAGCCTGGACGAGAGCGTCCTGGTGCTGTTCAGCAAAATCCATAGTCTTATCTATACCGGTAGGCGGTGAAAACAAGGCTGCATTTTAGCTGGATTGGATTCGCGGGTACAGCGAACTAAGGCAGAAACGCCTGTCTGGATAAACCAGACAGGCATTCAGTGTGCAGGATTACTCAGCGGCAACTGTCAGGGTAATGGTGACAGTGACTTCTGGGTGAAGCTGCAGATCAACGGCGTATTCGCCAAGATGACGGATCGTACCTTCCGGCAGACGCACTTCGCTTTTATCAACCGCATGACCCGTTTCAGTCAGTGCATCAGCAATGTCACGCGTTCCGATAGAACCGAACAGCTTGCCTTCTTCACCGGCTTTGCTAACCATGGTCAGGTGTGCTTCATTCAGCGTTTCACCACGTTCCTGTGCTTCAGCCAGCTTAGCAGCCGCCGCAGCTTCCAGTTCAGCACGGCGCTCTTCAAACTTAGTTACGTTTGCAGCCGTAGCAGCAACCGCTTTACCCTGAGGCACCAGGAAGTTACGTCCGTAGCCTGCTTTTACAGCTACTTTGTCACCCAGCTTGCCTAACTTGCCAATATTTTCGAGCAGAATAACTTCCATCTCGTAAACCTCTTTTTTCTGCAGTAGTTGCAGTATCTTAATTCTTTGCTGGCAGCCTTGCCCGAAGATTCATCAACGAATCTAGCAGCGCAAGAATCACCAACAATGTAACCATATAGGGACCGACAAAAATCAGCGACAGATAAAATGCTGCCAGCCAGCTAGTGTTCAGCCCCCGCTTAGAAACCAGTCCATGTATCAGTGCAATGCCTGCTACCAACAAGGGTAACAGCAGCAGTGTAAACCAGCGCGACATATCCATTCCGGTAATCTGCCCGGACAACAGCAGCGCAACCAGTGCAATCGCAGCAGCCGACGGTAGTCTCAACTGGTGAAACTCCTGCCGAAAACCACCCGGATTAAACAAGGCAGCCTGCCAGCTTCGCGCCAACATCAGACACCCCAGCATAGTGGCCGTCTGAAAGGCACTAACCACACCCAGCAACAAGGTACGAATATCTATATCCGACCAAGCCTGCATGACCGATGCATTTGACGCACGGCGCTCGCTAACCATCTCCTGAACAGCAACGGCAATCTGATCTAACAAATTGCCCAATCCGGCATCCAGAACAACGCTGGTCACTACGCCAATCGGCAGTAGTACCAGTAGTACTTTTTGCCAGGACCTTGTCTGTCTCAGTAAAACAGCCAATAAATATGTCCCAGATATGACCACTAGGGCCGAGGGATCTCCGGATAACATCCAGAAAAAACCCGGCAATAATGCCCAAATCAATAGTTTTACACCCTCTGATACACCCTTACGCAGGGTTATCAGAGCAACCCCCGCTGCACTGACCCAGTAAAGCAGAGGCAACATAGCAGCAACAAGTACCACCATGACCGCCTGACTGCGACCCTTCATTAGCGTTTCTGCCAGGGCTCGCACGACGGTTACCTCCGCAACTTACTCGTGACCGTCAGTGTACGGCAGCAGCGCAATGTAACGGGCACGCTTGATAGCGGTTGCCAGCTGACGCTGGTAACGTGCTTTAGTGCCAGTGATGCGGCTAGGTACAATTTTACCGGTTTCAGTAATATAAGCTTTCAGAGTTTCCAGATCTTTGTAATCGATCTGAGAGACGCCTTCTGCGGTGAAACGACAGAACTTGCGACGACGGAAAAAACGTGCCATTTCCTTTCTCCTGTTAATTCAAATTAATCTTCAGCAGTTTCCTGCTCTGTTTCATCAGCTGACTCGTCATCTTCACGAGGCTGACGCTCAGAGCGCTCTTCACGGCGAGGCTTACGCTCTTCGCGTGACTCAGCTGCCTTGACAGGAGAAACTTCAGTTACGGCTTCCTTACAACGCAGAATCATGCTTCTCAGCACAGCATCGTTGTAACGGAACAGACTTTCCAGCTCATCCAGGGTTTCCTGGTTGCATTCGATGTTCATCAGAACATAGTGGGCTTTATGAGCATTGTTGATCGGGTAAGCCATCTGACGACGACCCCAGTCTTCAAGGCGATGAATCGTGCCTTCAGAACCTTCGATCAAGTTTTTGTAGCGTTCCAGCATAGCAGGAACCTGCTCGCTCTGATTCGGATGAACCAGAAATACGATTTCATAATGACGCATTTTTGCTCCTTACGGTTTTGCAGCCCCCAGATCATTTCATATGATTGAAAGCAAGGAGTTGAACAAATAAAACGGAGTCAGAATTATACGCGTCTATTGACGCAACCACAATCCCGTGCTTAGGCTATTTCGTAACTATGTGTAATCTCCACACCACCGCGTTCCAGCATCAGTGACGCTGAGCAATACTGTTCAGCGGACAGACGTACCGCGCGCTCCACCTGTGTCGGCTTTAAATTTTCACCCGTCACCACAAAATGCACATGAATTTTAGTGAACACGGCCGGCACAGTATCAGCGCGTTCTGAGGTAATTTCAGCACGACAGTCAGTAACCTGCTGGCGAGATTTTTTCAGAATCTGCACCACATCATAGCTGGTGCAACCGCCCAGCCCAAGCAGTATCAGCTCCATCGGACGCGGGCCCTGCTGCTGATCTGCATCGATCATTACCTCAAAACCACTACCACTGGTAGCTTTAAAACGCAGCTCACCATCCCATTGTATACTGGCTTTCATTGGTCACTTATCCTCTTAAGTCGGCCTGCTCAATCAAACAGCGCCCGTAGTTTTTCGCCTGGATCGGTGGCACGCATAAACGCCTCTCCAACCAGAAAGCCTTGTACGCCACGCTCACGCATTTGCGCCACATCATCAGGTGTATTGATACCACTTTCAGTGACGACTAAACGATCCGCCGGAATACTAGCCAGCAAATCAAAGGTATTATTCAGTGACACCTCAAAGCTGTGCAGATCACGGTTATTAATACCTAGCAGCCGGGTGTTCAACGGCAGAGCTCGCTGCAACTCGTCAGCCCCATGCACTTCAACCAGCACATCCATTCCCAACTGCTGCGTCAGTTCTGACAACTCGGCCAGTTGCACATCACTCAATGCGGCGACGATTAACAGAATACAATCAGCACCCAGCGCTCGGGCTTCATAGATCTGATAAGGATCAACGATAAAATCCTTGCGGATTACCGGTAAGCTACAAGCCGCGCGTGCCAGCTGCAAATTACGGTCCGAGCCCATAAAAAAGTCTTGATCCGTCAGCACCGACAAGCAACTGGCACCGGCCGCTGCATAACTGCGGGCAATTTCAGCCGGATCAAAATTTTCGCGGATAACACCCTTGGATGGGCTGGCCTTCTTAGCTTCCGCTATAATTGCCGCACGCCCCTGCGCAATAGCCGCTTCCAACGCTGCAACAAAACCACGTGGATCGGTTTCGCTGCCGCGCTGCGCATCTATACGCGCTTGCAATTGCGCAATGGAAACCTGCGCTAGTCGCTCCGTAACTTCTTCATGTTTACGGGCTATGATTTTTTTTAAAATAGTAGGCGTCGCGTTCATGAATCAGCCTTAACATACTGCTGACTAAAATGCGCCAGCGCTTCCATTTTCTTCAAGGCACTGCCATTCAACATGAGCTCCATCGCTCTGGCAACACCCGCTTTATGAGACTCAGCTTCCCCGGCCAGCCAGATGGCGGCACCGGCATTTAATGCAATAATCGACCGCGCTTTTTCAGCCATGGGGGCCGTATCACCGGAAAAAGCCGCACGTATCAGGTTCAACGAATCCAGGGCCGTTTCCACTTCCAGCCCGATCAGACTCTGACTATTAACGCCAAGCTTTTCTGGTGTAATGCTGTACTCGGTTATAAACCCATCTTTCAATTCAGCCACATGTGTTGCTGTAGCCAGGCTGATCTCGTCCAAACCATCATCAGCATGCACCACCATCACCCGCTCAGCACCCAACTGCTGCATCACTTCCGCCATCGGGCGGCACAAGGGCTTACTGAACACGCCAATAACCAAGCGCTTAACACCGGCCGGATTGGTCATAGGCCCGAGAATGTTGAAGATCGTGCGGATACCCAAGGCCTTACGTACACCTATGGCATGGCGCATCGCCCCATGATGAGCTGGCGCAAACATAAAACCTACACCGACCTGATCTATACAGGCCGCGACCTGAACCGCATCCAGATTAAGATTAATACCAGCGGCTTCCAACACATCAGCACTGCCACTACTAGAGGAAACGGCACGATTGCCATGCTTGGCAACACCAATGCCAGCCGCCGAAGCCACGAAGGCAGACGCAGAAGAAATATTAAACAGGTTAGCACCGTCACCGCCGGTACCGACGATATCTACCAGGTTCTGCGATTGAGCCTTGACCGGCGTCGCCAGTTCACGCATCACCTGCGCCGCGCCGGCAATTTCATCAATCGACTCACTTTTCATCCGCAAGGCTACCAAAAAGGCCCCCATTTGCGCTTCATTGCACTGACCGGTCATGATCTGACGCATGACATCCACCATCTGCGCACGGCTAAGATCCAAGTGTTCTACTACCCAGCTCAGCGCTTCTTGTATATGCATTCTTCAATCTCTCCTGTCAGGAAACAGCAGCAACAGGCTGCTGCAAAAAATTAGCCAGTAGTGCGTGCCCTTGCTGCGTCAAAATGGCCTCCGGGTGAAACTGCACCCCTTCAATAGCCAGATTGCTATGTCTAACTGCCATGATTTCATCAATCCGCCCGTCATCATGTTGCGTCCAGGCGGTCACTTTCAGACACGCTGGCAGACAATCCGGGTCCAATACCAACGAATGGTAACGAGCAACCTGGAATGGATTCGGTAACCCGCGAAACATCCCTTGACCGGCATGATAAACAAACGACGTTTTACCATGCATCACCTGCCGCGCCCGTATTACTCGTCCACCAAAGGCTTGACCAATACTCTGATGCCCAAGACAAACCCCCAGCACTGGTATCCGACCAGCAAAGTGCTCTATAGCCGCCACTGAAATACCGGCTTCAGTTGGTGTACAGGGACCCGGTGAAATCAACAGGTAATCAGGTGAACGATCTTCAATACCGGCCAGGGTAATTTTATCATTACGCACAACCTCTACTACCTGACCTAATTCACGCAAATAGCGCACCAGATTCCAGGTAAAACTGTCATAATTATCAATCACCAGCAGCATGCTTGCACCATCAGCCCACCATCTACAAAACGCCGAATACAGCGCTGCCTGCACCCAAACACGCTAGAATAGTGCAAATGCTGCAACACCGAAACCCTTTACCCACTTTTACAGCCGCTGGTTCATGTTACAGTCAGCTAACTTATTGATAATTTATTATAGCAATTTCTTCTTATACTGAGCAGGACCTTCTTATGTCAGCAACACGCCCTCGTGCCTTATATCGTCAGGCCAATTTTTACATCACACTTTTGTTGCTATTGCTGTTAGGCGGCTGCACAACATCACCCACTGGTCGCTCACAATTCACCATGTTCAGTGAGCAGCAGATGGCTAGCATCGGACAGGCCAACTTTCAGCAAATGAAGCAAGAGGAAAAAATTTATCGCCATCCAGCAACACAGAACTATGTGCAATGTGTTTCAAATTCGCTGTTTGCTGTCAGCGGCACACCTGGTAACTGGGAAGTCGTAGTATTTGACGATGACAGCCCTAATGCCTTTGCCCTGCCTGGCCAGAAAATTGGCGTCTACCGTGGCATGCTCAAGATAGCAGACACCCCTGCCAGACTCGCCTCGGTTATTGGCCACGAAATTGCTCACGTTCAGGCTAGGCATGGTAATGAACGTGCCAGCTCAACGCTGGCCACGCAAATGGGACTGTCACTAGCCAGCGCGGCGTTAGCGACTCAAGATGGTTCGGACGAGCGCATTATGGCCGCACTGGGACTGGGGGCCCAAGTGGGCATTTTACTGCCTTTTTCCCGCCAACATGAGACCGAAGCCGACCTGATCGGGCTGGATTTGATGGCCAAAGCCGGATTTGATCCACGTGAAAGCATCGCACTATGGGAAAATATGCGCACCAATGCCAGCGGTAGCCCAGTCGAGTTTTTATCTACCCATCCAGGGCACGCCACCCGCATTCGCACTTTGCAGAATGCCATGCCAACGGCTCTGCAAACCTATGAAGCCGCCTTACGCCAAGGTCGAAAACCCCGCTGCTCGGCACCCTAAATCGCCCGCAACAAGCAAAACGACCGCCTCAAGGGCGGTCGTTTTAACTACGAAGCGAGTACAGGTACATCAGTCACGCAAAATGGATACGTCTTCAGCCTGCAGGCCCTTATCACTTTGACGCACATAGAACCTCACTCGCTGACCTTCATTCAATGAACGATGACCCCGTCCGCGGATATTTCTAAAATGTACGAAGACATCATCACCATTTTCACGGGTAATGAAACCAAAGCCTTTAGACACATTAAACCACTTAACACTACCTGCTTCACGGTCATCATTCTCACTGATATAGTCGTCTTCCTCATCATCCAGCTGGGCATTGGCCGGACGAGCAGATTGAGAAACAGACGCCAGACTGACAGATGCACTCAGTACAAAGCCAGCAATCAGTGTCAACACAAAAGCAACCGCAGTAACAACCCACAGATTACCTGAATACGCCTGTGCAAGACCGGCACCGGCTGCGACAATAACAGCAAAAATGATCGTTTTTATCAATTGATTACCACTCATTTATCTTATCTCTTTCACTTTTCACAACAGATTAATTATATTCATCAAGCGGTCAGGGCAAGATTCCCTCTTTTCTGACAAAACTTCCTTAAACCGCCAAACGAACAAGATATATATTATTTTGCGCTTTTTTTCAATGCGTTATACATAAGATGTCAGACTTAGTACAATATTAGCCCAGCCATCCCTGACACAGGAGAGCCATACCATGTCAGATTCAACGCCGCTACACAACCTGGAAGCTCGTGTCGCCTTTCAGGAAGAGGCCATTGATCAGCTCAGCAATGCACTGGCAAGACAAGAGCTGGATCTGGAAAAAATGTCACGCATGATTCATCATCTCAGCCAACGGATCAGAGAACTCAGTGACGGCAATCCGCTGGGTGAAGATAACCAGCCACCACCGCACTATTGAGTTCAACATGACAATCAGCACCACAGCCTACCGCTTACTACTGAAGTTATTAATCCGTGACAGGGTAACTGGCAGCGGCACCTTGAGCCAGCATCCAGATACTATCTACGTACTGGAGAAACCCTTTACAGCAGACAGATTGATACTGGAAAACCGCTTCAGAAAACTGCACAGTAACTACCGTGCAGAGCAACTCACAGCTGTCGACAATCAGAATCCCGAAGCCCTTCGTCAGCAGATCGAAAACCTCGCAGCCTTGCAACGTAATGAGCCTGACCGTGACATTCGCCTGCAACCGATCATGGTACTAGCAGGCCACATGCCGACTAACGACAAACCGATGCTCCGTGCATCCCTATCTGAAAGCTGGGCCAGTAGCGGCAGCGCGCTGCGCCTATTTAAACTCTTGCTCAATGGCCGCTCTACCCTGATCCGTATTGATGAACCGCTGGTACTGAACGATTTGATTAAACCCGGTATCAGTGACACTGAAGTCGCCCGACGGGCAGTCTGGGTATTACGAACGCATTTTCAACGCTGTCGACAGGCTATTCTTGGTCCGGATCTGTCACACCGCCGCACCCTGATGCAACAAGTACTTGACGCACCGGACGTTGGCTTGGCCATTACCGACGCCGCCTTGCGCCAGGGCATCTCGCCACAGAAAATGGAACGACAACTGGCTGACGTCCTCAGCAAAATCATGGCTGACTTTAACCCACCCACCGCCAGAGTTCTCAATCGCCTGATCAGTTTTTTGCTGGGCCGCCTGTTCAGCCGCATTAATATTCAGGGAACTGAACAGATTCAACAACTGGCGCTGACCCATAACCTAGTCTATCTGCCCTGTCACCGCAGCCATCTTGACTACATACTGCTGTCCTGGTTGCTTTACCGTCATGGCCTGATGGTGCCTCATGTTGTTGCGGGCGACAATCTGGACATGCCGTTTATTGGTAATTTACTGCGTCGTGGTGGCGCGATATTCATGCGCCGACGCTTTCGTGATGATCCGCTCTACACCACTGTGTTCAGGCGCTACATGATGCTGATGATGCACCGCGGACATAGCATAGAATATTTCATTGAAGGAGGCCGGAGCCGAAGCGGACGCTTACTTTCACCCAAAACCGGACTATTAAAAATGACCCTGGAAGCCTGGTCACAGGATACTGCTCGCCCCATGGCACTGATTCCGGTCTCCATCAGCTACGACCGACTAGTCGAGGGGCGCAGCTATCAGCGCGAGCTGTCAGGTGCAGGTAAAGTTCGAGAAAACCTTCTGAGCACGCTTAAATCACTGCGCATTCTGTTTCAGCGCTATGGTGAAGTCAGCATCAGCTTTGCGCAGCCAATCAAGCTTGAACAACACCCTGACACCCCGCTGGATCAACAGGTCAACCACCTGGGTCAACAAGTGATGGAACGCATCAACGCAGCGTTTATGCCATCACAAATATCACTCATCGCCAGCCTGCTACTTTCCGCACCCGGGCAGCAAATGCGTGAAGCCGAGCTGCTGATGCGGCTGGAGGAACTCGGCAGACTGCTTCAACAGAATGGTGCAAGCCTACCAAACAACCTTCCTAGAGACTGGATTAAAGCCGCCGTTCAACGCAAACAGATCACCCGAGGACAGAATGCTGTTTCCCTGTCGCCCGAACAGGCCGCTGAACTCACG
This sequence comes from Nitrincola sp., assembly GCF_048264025.1. Lineage (NCBI taxonomy): Bacteria > Pseudomonadati > Pseudomonadota > Gammaproteobacteria > Oceanospirillales > Oceanospirillaceae > Nitrincola > Nitrincola sp. The sequence continues at coordinate 57,112 of NZ_JBLXDN010000002.1, read as the reverse complement.
TTTTACCGTAACATGCTGATGCACAAATTAATTTTACCCGGCCTTGTGTTGCTTTTTCAGCGCCGCTTATGCCGATCTGGTACCAGCACGCAAACCCGTTTGATCAGAGCACTTTATCCTTACATCCGTGCAGAACTGAGCTTACCCGATCCGCAGCAGGATCAGGATCTGCTACTGATCCGTAAAGCCAGGGAAAATCTAATTCAACAGCAGTTGATGTCGATCGAAGATGAGGCGCCACCTCCTCTGAGCGCACACCTGATACGCTTGGCCGAGCCGGTACTGTTACGTCAGTACTTACTCATCCGAGTGCTTGTTCAACTGCAGCAAACCACCGAGACAGAGCTGATGGAAACCACCCGTGAGCTGGCGCTGCACTTGCATCAGGAATATGGCTATGCGGCACCAGAGTATGCCGACCAACGGGTATTTGAAGACATCACGACACAGCTGCTCAGTCAAGGCTTGATATTGGGAGAGCCGAATGAATTAAGACCGGCTCAGCAGCTCAGCAGCCTGATACGACTGGGTAAAAAACTACTACCGGACAGTCTGGTAACCAAAGCAGATAACTGGCTAAAAGGGGCTTGATTCAGAAAAGTTTTTTCAAACTATAGACATCGTAGCGACTGCTTTTCCCTTCCAGACGAAAGGCAGGCTCACGCTGCAACAGACAAGGTGCTTTACGTGGGCGTTTCACCACGACACGGCATTGCGCCACCGCCAAGGCGGCTTCCAGCAACCCATCCGCATCGGCATCATCACCGACTAAATCCCTGAACAACAGCATCTCTTTCTTGACTAGTGCGGTCTTATCCCGATGCGGAAACATAGGATCCAGATAAACAACCTGTGGGCGCATAGACTCGGATAAAGACGCCTGTTGCTGTAACCAGTCAAGGGCATCTGCATGCACTAAAGCCATGCGTGAGATGATCTCTTTCAGCTCATAATGCTCAGCTGCACGCACCAGCCCGTCTTCCAGCAACAGATGCACCAGCGCAGAACGTTCAACCAGCTGCACCTGACAGCCAAGACTTGCCAACACAAACGCATCACGCCCTAAACCGGCAGTGACATCAGCCACACTCGGTCGGATACCTTTTGCGAGACCACAGGCTTTGGCAATCATTTGCCCCTGCCCGCCCCCGAACTGACGGCGATGAGCCACAGCCCCACTGACAAAATCAGCCCGTACCGGCCCTGGTGGTTTTTTGCCACACATTTGCAATGCAAGGCCCGACGCATCACAGAGCAACAAGTAAGCAAAAGGCAGATCCTGCAAAGACACTAGCTGAACCACTGGCACCTTAAGCTGAGCTGCCAGAAGCTCGGCTCTGGCAGCAAAAGCAGACTCCTGCCAGCCACAGGCCAGCAAGGCTTGTTCTGATTGCACCCTAAGCCAGCTCCGGTAAGTTGAAATAGATGAATAGCAACACAACACCAAGTACCACTCTATAAACTACAAAAGGCATCATGCCAATACGAGCTATCCACTTCAGAAACAGATGGATACATGTCCAGGCACTGATACCAGCGATCACCGCACCAGCAAACAGCATTTCCAGTGGCAGAATACTTTGTCCCGAAGTAATTCGGGTCGCCATCATCACACAAGCACCAAGTGTCACCGGAATGGAGAGCAAAAATGAAAAGCGTGCTGCTGTAGCTCGATCAAAACCAAGTATCAAGGCAGCGGTAATCGTCGCACCTGAACGTGAAGTGCCAGGAATCAACGCCATCGCCTGCGCCAAACCTATCCAGATGGCATCTCTGACTTTCAAATGGCCAATATCGCGCTGTTCTTTGCGCTGCATATCAGCCCACGCCATCACCGCAGCAAACAGCAAAGTTGTCGCTGCAATCACCAGAATTGAACGTCCCCAGGTTTCGATCAGGCTGACAAAAAAGAAGCCAGCAATCACCGCCGGAATCGTACCCAGAACCACCAACCAGCTCAGCGTCCCATCCGCACTCTGATGCCCTCGGATAGACGCTATCCAGGCAAAGAACATCCGGGTCAGATCATGGCGAAAGTACACTAGTACCGCACAGAGCGTACCCAAATGCACACCGACATCAAATGCCAATCCTTGATCTTCCCAATTGAGCAGTTGAGCAGGCAGTATCAAGTGCGCAGAACTTGAAATTGGCAAAAACTCAGACAAGCCCTGTATCAAAGCCAATACAGCAACTTGAATCCATTCACTAATAGGCATTATTGATCCTTCTTCTTCCAGGCTACTTGATCTCTGAGATAAACAGGCTGCGCATCCTCTGGTGCCATCACAGCGCCAGCCTGCAGTTCAATCATCGCCAATTTCAACATACTGGCCGCATGGGGATAACACTCACTATCCACCTGTTGGAATTGTCTGATACTTTCGGGAGGCATTTGTTCCACATAACGCAAACCACTGCCCACAGCGACCAACACCGACTCAAATTCATTCAGCCGCACCGCTGCCGGAGAGGACACTGACTCAGCTTGAAGCACTTGAATACCATCACCGTTACGCGCACATACCGACCAATACACTTCATCCATGCGTGCATCCAGTGCCGCCAAAACCACAGCCTCTGGATAGCGATCTGTTGCGTCCAGCGCCAGTGCGCTTAGGGTTGAAACAGGAATCAGGGGTAAATCAGCCGCTAGCGCCAAACCTTGCGCCGCACCTGTAGCAATACGAATACCAGCAAAAGAACCAGGCCCACGCCCAAAGGCAATCGCATCCAGATCCTGTACACGCAAGCCTGAATCAGCCAGCATTGCATCCACCATCGGCAGCAACAGGTGGGTATGTCGACGCGGCTCGATGCGAAAATCCTCACGCACCGACTGCCCATCCATTAAGGCTACAGAACAGGCATCCGTTGAGGTATCCAAAGCCAGTATTCGTGTCATAAATATGTTTCTCCCCAGCGCGGCAGCAACGTCTGCTCGATACCCAATTGATTAAGAATACGTGCCACCACAAAGTCGACCATGGCTTCGACACTGTCTGGTCGGTGATAAAAACCGGGCGAAGCCGGCAGAATCACAACCCCTTGCTGTGAAAGCTTGAGCATGTGTTCCAGATGAACAGTGGAATAGGGTGCCTCGCGTGGTACCAAAATCAATTTTCGACGCTCTTTCAGCGCCACATCAGCAGCACGTTCAATCAAATTATTACTGGCACCCGTAGCTATAGCAGACAGGCTGCCGGTACTGCAGGGACACACCACCATCGCTGACGGAGCACCAGAACCTGACGCCACCGGTGCCAGCCACTGCTCGCGACCAAATACCCGCAACTGATCAGGCTTCGCTTGATAATGTGCGGACAAAAAGGTTTGTTGAGCGTCCGGAGTACCCGGCAGATTAATATCGGTTTCTGTTGCCACGACCACCTGGGCCGCTTTGGAAACCATCATCATCACCTGATAGTCAGCTTGCAACAAGCACTGCAGCAGGCGCAAACCATACTGCACACCCGACGCACCTGTCAGAGCCAGCGTCACACGCCCTTTAAACGCATCAGTCATTCGGCAGCTCCTTAAGAGCGGTCAAAAGTTTAGTATGAATACCCGCAAAGCCGCCATTGGACATGATCACCAGATGCATGCCTGGGCGAGCTTGTTGCACCAGTCGCTTAACCAATTGATCTATATCGCCATAGACCTCCGAGGGCACCGGACAGGCAGCGGCAAGCGACGCCAGGGACCAGTCCATCGCCGGCGGTTGATACCAGAAAACCTGATCAGCCTGCTGAGTCGATGCCATCAACCTGTCACTATGTGAGCCCAGGCGCATGGTATTGGAACGCGGTTCAATTACCGCTACCAAGGGGGCGTCACCAATCTGGGCACGCAGCCCTGCCAGTGTAGTCGCAATGGCGGTGGGATGGTGAGCAAAATCATCGTACACACTCACCCCACCGACCTGCCCCAACAGCTCCATACGTCGCTTGACGCCGGAAAAGGCGCTCAGTGCCTGAATAGCCTGCGACGGCAGCACACCAACATGGCGTGCGGCGACCAGAGCATTCAAGCCATTCATGACATTGTGATCACCGCTAAGCGACCAACTGACTTCACCCAGTTTTTCTCCCTGATGGTACACAGCGAAGCAACTACCATCCGGCTGCAGCAACTGCGCTGACCACTCGGCCTGGCTGTTCAAGCCAGTGAGTTGTTGTTCACTCCAGCAGCCCATTTCGACCACTTCATCCAGTGCCGCCACTCCAGCTGGGCGTATCAACAACCCTTTACCCGGCACCAGGCGATTCAGGTGATGGAACTGTCGCTGAATCGCCGCCAGATCCGGGAAAATGTCAGCATGATCATATTCCAAGTTATTCATAATCAGCGTGCGCGGTTGATAATGAACAAACTTGGAACGCTTATCGAAAAAGGCGGTATCGTATTCATCGGCTTCGATCACAAAAAATGGCGTTTCACCCAACCTGGCAGAGCAGTCAAAGCCTTGCGGTACACCACCAATCAGAAACCCGGGTGCCATACCGGCCTGATCCAGAATCCAGGCCAGCATGGTCGCTGTCGTCGTTTTACCATGTGTTCCGGCAACGGCCAACACCCAGCGCCCGGGCAGCAGATGGTCATGCAACCACTGCGGACCAGAGGTATAAGGTAGCCCCTGTTCTAACATGTACTCAACACAGGGATTACCGCGAGACATGGCATTACCCACAATAATCAGATCCGGAGCCGGTCGTAACTGGGCAGGATCATAGCCTTGAATCAACTCAATGCCCTGTGTTTCTAATTGCGTACTCATGGGCGGATAGACGTTTTGATCCGAACCGGTCACTCGATGACCCGCTTCCCGCGCCAATATAGCCAGCGATCCCATGAAGGTTCCGCAGATACCAAGAATATGAATATGCACCTTTAAATCCGTCCTCAGAAAAACGTCTCAGATCATAACAGTTTTACCTAAATCTGTTTATCCCTTACGCAAACGCAGCATTGTCTTTTTTTAGCCAGACGTGATTATGCATTTGTACCTTTTTTCGCGTACAATCGATGCTATTGTAAGGAACACACACATCTGCCTGTAATTCATGCTGGGGACCGAGCACGCCATGCAACTGCTGAGCAATTTTCTTAAGCACAAAAAAATCGACACTGAACTCATTGAGCTCATTGATACCCTCATGCTTGCCTGCAAGGAAATTGCGCTGCAACTGCGTGAAGGAGAGCTAGCTGGTGTGCTGGGCATATCAGACAATACCAATGTTCAGGGCGAAACTCAGAAAAAACTCGATATTATCGCCAATGAAATCCTGAAAAAAGTTCTTTTGGATAACCCGTTGGTACGTGGAGTAGCCTCTGAAGAAGAGGATCATGCGGTCTTCGGCAATCCCGAAGGACGGTTTCTGGTTACGTTTGACCCGCTGGATGGTTCATCCAATATAGATATCAATGTATCTGTTGGCACCATTTTCTCGGTATTGGAAGCACCACAGGGTGAACATGAAGATTCCGATTCGTTGTTTCTACAACCAGGCACCCAACAGCTGGCAGCAGGCTATGTCCTCTACGGACCGCATGCCGTTCTGTCCTTGACCACTGGTGACGGTGTCAACATGTTTACCCTGGCACATACGGGTGACTTCCTGCTAACGCAGGAAGATGTGACCGTACCGGAAACAACAGCTGAGTTTGCCATCAACATGTCCAACCAGCGTTTCTGGGAACCCGCCATGCGCAGCTATATTGATGACCTTCTGGCAGGCACCGAAGGCCCCCGCGCGCAAAACTACAATATGCGCTGGATCGCCTCGATGGTGGCTGAAGTGCATCGTATTCTGACCCGAGGCGGCATGTTTACCTACCCCTGGGATTCGCGCGATCCGAAAAAACCCGGCAAGCTCCGCTTGATGTACGAGGGCAATCCGATGAGCATGCTGATTGAACAGGCAGGCGGTGTATCCAGTACCTGCTATGAGCGCATCATGGAAATTCAGCCTGAGCACATACATCAGCGTGTATCCGTGGCACTGGGATCACGTGATGAAGTTAAAGCGCTGGTCGAGTACCACCAAAAACCTGAGTGAAAAATAACAGGCTGACTGACCCTAAGTCGTATAGCGAGCGTGCAGTTCAGCCTTTAAACTATACGCATTAGCCGGAATTATTTTTTAACTGTTATCACAGGAACCTACCCATGAGCTTTGTAAACGTACCTTCAGGCAAAGACCTGCCGAATGATATTTACGTCGTCATCGAGATCCCGGCTGAAAGCTCGCCGGTTAAATACGAAATAGATAAAGACTCTGATGCGGTATTCGTAGACCGTTTCATGGCAGCCCCAATGTTTTACCCAGCCAACTATGGCTACATCAACCACACCTTGGCTGATGACGGCGACGCGCTCGACGTGCTAGTAATTACACCTTACCCGGTTGTTGTAGGCTCTGTAATTCGCTGCCGCCCGGTTGGCATTCTCAACATGACCGATGAAGCCGGTGAAGATGCCAAGTTGGTTGCCGTGCCACACGAAAAGCTGTCCAAAGCCTATGGCGATATCCAGGATGTTGAAGACCTGCCACAGCTGACCAAAGACCGCATTGCCCACTTTTTCGAAAACTACAAAAAGCTGGAAGTCGGTAAATGGGTCAAGGTTGAAGGCTGGTCTAATGCCGATGCCGCACGCCAGGCCATTATGGACTCCGTTGCCGCTTACGAAGCAGACGCTAAAAAATAAACCTGAATCCTGGCACCACCTCCCTCCTCCCATAGATACTTGCTGGAGAGAGGGAGGGGGAGCTATCAAGCATTAGTCCCGGGCGTGCTTAACCAAGTCTTCAACCACTTCCTGCTCCACGTGAAGATCATCATCGTCCTTATGACTGGCTGGCAGAATCAGGTTCAGCACTATGGCAACAATACCGCATAGACTGACACCCTGCAGACTCATCTCTCCATCACCTAACGCCATACCACCTATACCAAATACCAATACAGTTGCCACGATCACCAGATTACGCTGCTCAGCCATATCCACACGCGCCTTGATCAGTGTATTCATACCCACCGCCGCAATAGAGCCAAACAACAGAATCAATATGCCACCCATGACTGGCGTAGGTATGGTCTGCAACAACATGCCAAATTTGGCCACAAACGCCAGCAATATGGCAAAACCAGCAGCCCATATCATAATGATTGGATTGAATGCCCGTGTCAGCATGACCGCACCTGTCACCTCAGAATAGGTGGTGTTTGGCGGACCACCAAACAGCGCTGCCGCCGAGGTCGCCACACCATCACCAAACAAGGTACGATGCAGGCCCGGTTTTTTTACGTAATCCTTACCTGTCACGTTACTGATTGCGATCATATCGCCTACATGCTCGATAGCTGGAGCAATGGCAACAGGAATCATGAAAAGTATGGCCTGCAAATGAAATTCAGGCATGATAAACGCAGGCATAGCCAGTAGTGGTGCATCCTGCACAGCCGCCAGATCCACCATACCCATTATCCAGGCCGCAATATAACCAACCACCACACCACAGAGTATTGGTAGCAGGCGAAATATGCCGTGTGCAAATACAGCCACCGCGCCGGTCGTCACCAGAGCGGCCATCGCTACGATCATGGCATCCTGATAGGGATAGATCTCGAATGAACCATCCCCCGCTTTACCCATAGCCATATTGACAGCAATCGGCGCTAAACCCAGACCGATAATCATGATCACCGGCCCAGTCACCACCGGTGGCAAAAGGCGGTGCAAAAACCCCACACCTTTAATACGCACCATGGCTGCCAGGCACATATAGGCAATACCGGCGGCAAATAAGGCCCCCATGGTGGCTGGCACACCCCAGGTTTGAACTGAAAACACAATCGGAGCAATAAATACAAAAGACGATGCCAGAAAGATCGGCACGCTGGCGCCGGTAATAAGATGGAAAAGCAAGGTTCCCATACCGGCGGTAAACAGCGCCACACTTGGATCCAGGCCGGTCAATAGCGGCATCAGCACCAAGGCACCAAATGCCACAAACAGCATTTGTGAGCCAGCCAATGCGGTGCGCCAGTGAAAAGGCTTATCTGTACCCGCCGTTGATTCACGCATCGTTGATTCCTTTATAAAGTAGAATATTTCAGACAAAGCCTATGTCAGTTCCTGAGAACGACACTCAGCGATATTTGCCTAATTGCCAAACCAGAGTCACACCTTACCGTGTACCAAAAATCTTATCGCCAGCATCACCCAGCCCAGGAATAATATACCCCTGCTCATTCAGATGAGAATCTACAGCGGCAGTAAAGATATCCACATCCGGATGCGCTGACGTAACCTTCTTGATGCCTTCTGGTGCGGCCACCAACACCAGTGCACGTATACTGCTGCAACCGGCTTTTTTGAGCATGTCGATAGTCGCGATCATCGAGCCACCAGTTGCCAGCATCGGATCGACAATTAACGCCATACGTGAGTCGATATCACTGGCCAGCTTCTCAAAATAGGTAACCGGTTCCAGAGTTTCCTCATCTCGGTATACCCCGACCACGGAGATCTTTGCACTGGGCACCAGCTCCAACACACCATCCAGCATGCCCAGACCGGCACGTAGAATCGGCACTACGGTGATTTTTTTCCCCTTGATACGCTGCACTGTAACCGGACCATTCCAACCCTCAATTTCATAGGGTTCCAGTTCCAGATCCTTGGTGGCCTCATAAGTCAGCAGACAGCCGACCTCAGCAGCCAACTGCCTAAACCCACGGGTACTTTTATCAACAGACCGCATTAACCCCAGCTTATGCTGTACCAATGGATGCTGTATTTCATGCAGACTCATGCCAAACCTCTCGATCTATTCAGTTAATCCAGCCAAAGATAGTTCAATGCCTGCAATTCTTAGGGAAACACCGGCGCATTTCAATCAATTTAGCGGATATCTGCAATAAAGACGGTTGCCCTTTGCTGATCAGATCAGTATTGTTCTGCGTTTATTGACCCCGAATGCTTCAGGGTTTTTAGTCGACATGAAAGAGCCAAACGCATGACACAGTTTGAATTGGACGAAATCAAGCAGGTCTATCAGGAAGCCGATCTGCTGTTTAGTAGTGAACAAGTGGACCAGGCCATCAACCGCATGGCCGAGGCGATCAGTGCTTCGCTGAGTGAGCAGAACCCAGTAGTTTTCTGCGTAATGAATGGTGGGCTAGTGATAACCGGGCAACTGCTAACTCGGTTGAATTTCCCCCTTGAAGCCAGCTATCTGCATGCCACACGTTACCGCAACACCACGTCAGGTCACTCGCTTGAATGGAAAGTCCCTCCCATGTCAGTGTTTCGTGGCCGCCCGGTACTGATTGTTGATGACATTTTGGATGAAGGTCACACCCTGGTTGAAATCATGGATCACTGCCGACGCGAAGGCGCCAGCGCCGTGTACTCGGCGGTATTAATCGACAAACGCCATGACCGCAAGGCCCAGCCTGGGCTAAAGGCCGAATTTACTGGCCTGGAAATTGAAGACCGCTACATCTTCGGCTACGGCATGGATTACAAAGGCTACTGGCGGAATGCCCCCGGCATTTTCGCCGTCAAAGGGTTATAACAGAGGTATAAAAAGCTCAGCCGTGAATCTCCTCATAGAGCGCCAGAAACTCTTGGGTTAGCTTGTGAGTGGGTGCCATGTGAATCAATGGACTGGCCGCATTATGCGATTCTTTCATTTTCACTGAGGAAGAAATGCGTGAGCGCATGACCGGAACCGTTTCATTTTCCAGCTCTTCCACCATACGTCGCGGCAGGGATGCCCGTGGCTGAAACTGATTGACCACTATCCCTTCAACGACTAAATCCGAATTATGATCGGCACGGGTTTCTTCAATATTGTTGAGCAGACTGTATAGCGCCTGTCGCGCAAACTCGTCACAATCAAATGGAATCAGGCAACGCTCAGCACCGGCTAATGCTGACAAGGTAAAGAAGTTGAATGCGGGGGGTGTATCAATATAAATGACATCAAAGCTGTCACGCAGCTCGGTTAAGGCATCACGTAACTTATAAATTTTGTGCTTACTTTCCAGCTTCGATTGCAAATCCGTCAAATCAGGATTGGATGGCAACAGCCAGAGGTTTTCAAACGGCGTTTCATGGACATAATTCATTGCTGGATGCGGCTTCAGTTGAAAGGACAACGTCTGCTCAAAAAAATCGCGCACATCGGTCTGAGGTAAATTGGAGTCATCACCCAACAGGTAATGCGTCGAGTTACACTGAGGATCCAGGTCAATAACCAGCGTTTTCTGCCCCTTAAACGCACTGATAGCCGCCAGATTAACAGCAATACTTGACTTACCTACACCACCTTTCTGATTAAACACCACACGAATCATAACCTATACTCCGATGCGAAACGCCATTTGCTTCTGCCCTGAAAATCCTATCGCACTATGCTACGAATGGCCCTTACCGGTCAACGGTCTGAAAGTCTCAGAGCGATCCTCTCGACATGCCCCTCTAGCTAAATGCGCTTAACTTCGGCTAACTGGCAGCTATCAGACAATTCCACCCGAACAAAATAGACACACTGTCCAATTTCAGGCAAACTACGACTTTTATCGCATGGGGACAGAATACGGCCTGCTTATGGTTAAATTACTGCTTATTAACGGCCCCAATCTAAACCTGCTGGGCACGCGCGAGCCCCACATTTATGGAAGCCAGCGTCTGCAGGATATTGAAACCGCTTTAACCCTTGAAGCGAAACAACTGGGTGCCGAACTTTATTGCTTTCAGAGCAATGCCGAGCATGCGCTGATTGAGCGTATACACCAGGCCCGTGATGAGAAGATAGACTTTATTCTGATCAACCCAGCCGCCTATACACATACCAGCATTGCGCTGCGGGATGCGTTGGCAGGCGTTGCTATTCCATTTATTGAAATACATCTGTCCAATGTTCACGCCCGAGAGCCCTTCCGGCATCATTCCTATCTGTCGGATTTGGCTCGAGGGGTTATCTGTGGACTTGGCACAGATGGCTATCGTTTTGCCCTTCAAGCTGCACTGAACAGCTTGAAGCTTTAACTAATTTTTACCGTCACTCCCAACCAGAGAAGCGAAAAGAATGGATATTCGTAAAGTTAAAAAGCTCATTGAGCTGCTTGAAGAATCAAACATTAACGAAATTGAAATCAAAGAAGGCGAAGAGTCTGTTCGCATAAGTCGTGGCGGCACAGTCACCTCAGCCCCGATATATCAGCAGGCACCAATTTATCAGCAGCCGCCAATACAACAAGCACCGGCAGCCGAACCTGAAAAAGCGGCTGAAGCCGCCCCTCGTGGTCATGTGGTTCGCTCACCGATGGTCGGAACCTTCTACTCATCACCTTCACCCAGCTCACCCGCATTTGCCGAGGTAGGTAAGTCTATCAAAGTGGGTGATGTGATCTGCATCGTTGAAGCGATGAAGATGATGAACCAGATTGAATCCGACAAGGCCGGTGTCATCGAAGCCATACTGGTCGAAGACGGACAGCCGGTTGAGTATGATCAGCCCCTGTTTACCATTGTCTGATCAAATATACTGACGCAAGGATCTTTTCAAGATGCTGGAAAAAGTGCTGATTGCAAACCGTGGTGAAATAGCACTGCGTATTCTGCGGGCATGCAAGGAGCTGGGTATTCGCACCGTTGCCGTGCATTCGCAGCCTGACCGGGACCTGATGCATGTACGACTGGCTGATGAAGCCGTTTGTATTGGTCCGGCGCCTTCTAACAAAAGCTACCTGAATATTCCTGCACTTATCAGTGCAGCCGAAGTGACGGACAGTATTGGCATTCATCCAGGTTATGGTTTTCTGGCTGAAAGTGCCGCCTTTGCTGAGCAAGTAGAGCGCTCAGGCTTTACCTTTATCGGCCCGACAGCCGATGTTATTCGCCTGATGGGCGACAAGGTCTCCGCTATTGCAGCGATGAAAAAGGCCGGTGTACCCACCGTACCTGGATCTGACGGCCCACTCCCTGATGACAGCACAGAGCTCTACGCTATCGCTGAGCGCATAGGCTATCCGGTGATAGTTAAAGCCGCTGCCGGTGGTGGTGGTCGTGGTATGCGCGTGGTTCACTCGGAAGCCAGCTTGCTGAATGCCATTCATGTGACCCGCTCTGAAGCGGGCGCTGCTTTTGGTGATGACACCCTGTATATGGAGAAATTTCTGGAAAACCCACGCCATGTGGAAATCCAGGTTCTCGCCGATGGACAAGGCAATGCAGTGCATCTATATGACCGAGACTGCTCTATGCAGCGCCGCCACCAGAAGGTTGTCGAAGAAGCACCGGCTCCCATGATCGATGAGCAAGCCCGTCAAAAAGTCTTCAAGTCCTGCGTAGACGCCTGTCTACACATAGGCTACCGTGGCGCGGGAACCTTTGAGTTCCTCTACGAAGATGGCAACTTCTATTTCATCGAAATGAACACCCGCGTTCAGGTAGAGCATCCGGTGACGGAGATGGTAACGGGTATCGACATCGTCAAGGAGCAGTTGAAGATTGCCTCTGGCATACCGCTGTCATTCAAACAGGAAGACATTCAGCTTCGCGGGCACGCGTTTGAATGCCGTATCAATGCAGAGGATCCGAAAACCTTCCTGCCCTGCCCTGGCAAGATTTCGCATTTTCATGCACCAGGTGGTAATGGTATTCGTGTTGATTCACACCTGTATGACGGCTATACCGTACCGCCTCACTACGATTCACTGATCGCCAAACTGATCAGCTATGGCGAAGACCGCACTATCGCACTGAAACGTATGCAGAACGCACTGGATGAAACCATGATTGATGGAATACGTACAAACATTCCACTGCACATGGAAATTGTCCGCGATGCCAACTTTGCCAAAGGCGGTGTTAACATTCACTACTTGGAGAAAAAGCTCGGACTGTAACGTCCGGCCTACTCTTCTGAAAGCCCGCTGTTGCGGGCTTTTGTTTCAGGAAACTACACTATGTCATGGCTGCAGATTACCATCCCCACCTCGCCCGATCAGGCCGAACTATTTGAAGACCTGCTACTGGAAGCTGGCTGTGCCGCCGTAACCTTTCAGGATGCCGAAGACAACCCGATTTTCGAGCCAGATCTGGGCACTACGCCGTTATGGCAGTCCACCGTAGTCACTGGTCTTTTTTCCGCTGAGTATGATCTGGAATCCACTCTTGCCTATATCCGTACAGAACTACGCACACGCATTAGCGGCGCTCAGTCTATCCCGCAGGTAAATGCTGAAATTCTTGAAGACAAAGACTGGGAACGCGCCTGGATGGATACCTACCACCCCATGCGTTTTGGTCAGCGTCTATGGGTCTGCCCCAGCTGGCGTGATGTGCCTGATCCAACTGCCGTAAACCTGCTGCTGGACCCTGGACTGGCCTTCGGCACTGGCACCCACCCAACCACGGCGCTATGCCTGGAATGGCTGGATGCTCAAGCGCTGGAGGGGCTTCAGGTGATAGATTACGGCTGCGGTTCCGGCATTCTGGGTATTGCAGCACTCTTATTGGGGGCCGAGTCAGTCGTTGCCGTTGATATCGATCAGCAGGCGCTGACCGCCACCCGCGACAATCTGTCTCGAAACCAGCTTTCAGATGCCAAACTGACCGCTTATCTACCTGAACAGGTTCCGCCACTCCAGGCAGAGCTACTGATTGCCAACATACTGGCAGGTCCTCTGGTTCAACTCAAACCGGTTTTTGCCGCGCTACTCAAACCGGGTGGCAAGCTACTGTTATCCGGCCTGCTGCAGCATCAGGCTAGCGAAATTCAGGCGGCCTATGCCGATAGTTTCATCGTGGATGAACCCGTCGAGAAGGACAACTGGATCCGCATCACAGCCATACGTCGGTAACCTGCGATGAAAAAACTGGTCGCACAATGCCCCACCTGCCAGACACGCTACAGTGTCTCCCAAGGACAACTAAAGGTTGCCAAGGGCCGGGTCAGATGCGGCCAGTGTTTAACTGTTTTCAGTGCAGTCAACCCGACAGAGCCATCGGCAGTACCGGCAGTACCGGCAGCACCACCCACACCACCGCCAGAAAACCTCAAACCCAAAACTGATCCACTGACTTTGCTCCGGCAAATGCCGTTGGATCCGCCAGAACTCAGCCCTGCAACCAGGCTACCGGCACCCTCACAAAAACTCGCTATGACTGGATCCTTTCTGGCATTACTGCTATTGGCTGGCCAGTATCTCTGGTTTGAACGTGCCAAGCTGGCACAGGAGCCGCTACTCGTTCCACTCTATAGTATGCTTTGCGAACAACTGGACTGTACTTTACCCAGTCATCACAGCCTAGCCTGGTTACAGACATCACACTTGCTGGTACGCAGCCAGGCAGAGCAGCCAGACGTCCTGGAAGTATTAACCGGGCTGACCAATACCAGCCCACTCCCAGTGCCACTGCCCGTGATGCGATTACAGTTTACCGATGCCAGTGGGCGCATAGTGGCCGCCAGTGATTTTCAACCCGAGGCTTACCTTCCAGGCGATGCGACGACCCGACTGCAGCCAGGACAACGGCAGACATTTCGTCTGTTGCTTCAGCGTCCTGCCGCTGGATATTTAGGCTATGAACTGGATTGGCTCCCGGTCGCGGCTCGCTGAACTTAGCAACAGATCAAAAAATCATCAGATTCGACTTGGAGCACCCGCACTTAAGGGGTATCATTGTCCCCCTTCCGAGAAACTACCCTGTTACGGCACGCAAGTGTCGGATGTTATCTGACCCATTAAGGTATTGCATGTTCCGGATCGGCCCCTACAGCATTAACAGCAAGGTGATCCTGGCTCCCATGGCAGGGATTACTGACCGGCCCTATCGACAGCTATGTCGTCGGCTAGGTGCAGGCATGACTGTATCCGAAATGGTCATATCCGATACCGCTTTCTGGAAAACACGCAAATCAGCCTATCGCCTGGATCATACCGGTGAAATAGCCCCGCGCTCTGTTCAAATTGCTGGGGCCGATCCGGTTATGATGGCTGAGGCCGCTCGGATGAATGCGGCGCGTGGAGCCCAGATTATCGATATCAATATGGGATGCCCGGCAAAGAAAGTTTGTAACCGGGCCGCAGGTTCTGCACTGATGCGTGAACCTGAACTGGTGAAAAACATTCTTGAAGCTGTGGTAAAGGCTGTCGATCTGCCGGTTACGCTGAAAATGCGCACTGGCTGGTGCCACGACAGCCGCAATGCGGTAGAACTGGCCCGGATGGCTCAAGCTGTAGGCATTCAAGCACTGGCCGTACATGGCCGGACGCGTACCGATGGCTATCGAGGTGAAGCCGAATACGACACACTTGCGCGTATTCGTGATGTCATTGAGATACCCCTGTTTGCCAATGGCGACATCAACTCTCCGGAGAAAGCCAAAGGCGTGCTGGAAAAAACCGGTGCCAACGCCGTTATGATCGGACGTGCTGCTCAAGGGCGCCCCTGGCTGTTTCGGGAGATTAGCCACTATCTGCAAACTGGTCAGTTATTGCCATCAGCCAGCCTGAATGAGATCAGTAAAATCATGCAGCAACATTTGCAGGAACTACACCTTTTTTATGGTGAGCTACTGGGTGTAAGAATCTCCCGCAAACATATAGGCTGGTACATGCAACACTTCGAGCAGGGACAGGCTTTTCGGAAGCACTTTAATACAATCGAATCAGCAGAACTCCAGAGCAGTACCTTGGCCGAGTTTTTAGCGGCCCAGTGTCGCACTGCTGCCTGACATCAGGATAAGCTTATGAACGCAATGGATAACAAAGTTGTGAAAAACGCCGCTCTCACACAGCAGACAACACCTCCTCAAACACTGCGTGACAATGTGCACCAGTCTATGATCAGCTACTTCAAGCAGCTTGATGGGCAACCGGTTACTGATGTGTACCAAATGGTGCTGTCAGAAATTGAAGCACCGCTGTTTGAGAGTGTTATGAACTACACTAAAGATAACCAGACCAAAGCGTCTGAATTGCTCGGTCTGAACCGTGGCACCCTGCGAAAGAAATTGAAACAGTACGGTCTCCTGTAATTTTCGAACCCACAATCTGGTCTGAATAAACTTATGTCACAGCTCCCTGTCACCCAAGTTCGCCGTGCGCTGATCAGCGTATCTGATAAAACTGGTATTACCGAATTTGCCAAAGCGCTTAGCGATAGAGGTGTAGAAATTCTGTCCACTGGCGGCACCTACAAACTGCTGCGTGAGCATCAAATTCCAGCCATTGAAGTGTCTGATCACACCGGCTTTCCAGAAATGATGGATGGACGCGTCAAGACCCTGCATCCAAAAATTCACGGTGGTATTTTGGGACGCCGTGGTCAGGACGACGCCATTATGGCGGAGCATGCCATCGCACCGATTGATATGGTTGTCGTCAACCTCTACCCGTTTGCAGAAACCATCGCGCGTCCAGATTGTGATCTGGCCATGGCCATAGAGAATATTGATATTGGTGGCCCAACCATGGTGCGTTCCGCGGCTAAAAACCACAAGGATGTGGCCATAGTTGTTAATGCAGATGATTATGACAGCATCATTCACGAGCTGGATGCGTCTCAAGGACTGACCCATGCCACCCGCTTTGACCTCGCTATCAAAGCCTTCGAACACACCGCTGCCTACGATGGCATGATCGCCAACTACCTGGGTACCGTCATTGAAGGCGATGAACTGGAACCGGCCAATTTCCCACGCACGTTCAACACCCAGTTCATCAAAGCACAAGAAATGCGCTATGGCGAAAACCCACATCAGAAGGCCGCCTTCTATGTCGAGGCCAACCCATCTGAGCCCTCTGTTGCCACAGCACGTCAGGTGCAGGGTAAAGCTCTGTCTTACAACAATGTTGCTGACACAGATGCGGCGCTGGAATGCGTCAAACCCTTCCGTGAGCCAGCCTGCGTAATTGTAAAACACGCCAATCCTTGTGGCGTGGCGATCGGTGACAATCTGCTGGAAGCCTATAACCGCGCCTTTCAGACCGACCCGACATCCGCCTTCGGTGGTATCATCGCCTTTAACCGCGAACTGGATGGCAAAACGGCACAGGCCATCGTGGATCGTCAGTTTGTTGAAGTTATTATTGCCCCAACAGTCAGCGCAGAAGCGTCAGAGATAGTCGCTGCCAAGCCGAATGTGCGCTTGTTGGAATGCGGTGAATGGAGTGAACAACGTAGTGCAGCCTTCGACTACAAACGCGTCAACGGAGGCTTGCTAATTCAGGACCGTGATATCGGCATGATCGATGTATCACAACTGAAAATTGTCACTGAACGTCAACCTTCCGAACAAGAGATCCGTGATCTGTTGTTCTGCTGGGAAGTGGCTAAATTCGTCAAGTCCAATGCCATCGTCTATGCTCGTGACGGACAGACCATCGGCATAGGGGCTGGCCAGATGAGCCGCGTTTATTCAGCCCGCATCGCCGCCATTAAAGCGGCGGATGAAGCACTCGAAGTCAAAGGCTCAGTCATGGCTTCAGATGCCTTCTTCCCCTTCCGCGATGGCATAGACTCAGCCGCAGAAGCTGGCATCACCGCGGTGATACAACCGGGTGGTTCTATGCGTGATCAAGAAGTGATCGATGCCGCCAATGAGCACGGCATGGCGATGGTCTTTACAGGTATGCGCCATTTCCGTCATTAATCCGGTTCAGGAGACAAGATGAAGGTATTAATTATAGGCTCAGGTGGGCGCGAACATGCCCTGGCCTGGGCAGTTGCTCAAGACGCTAACGTACAGCAGGTTTTTGTAGCGCCAGGCAATGCTGGCGGTGCCACAGAAGCCAAGGTCAGCAATATTGATCTACAGGCCATGGATACCCAAGGCCTGATCGATTTCGCTCACGCCAACCAGGTAGACCTGACTATCGTCGGGCCAGAAGCACCGCTGGTTGCTGGCGTTGTCGATCAGTTCCAGGCCGCTGGGCTGAAAATTTTCGGTCCCAGTGCCGCCGCGGCTCAACTGGAAGGCTCCAAAGCGTTCACCAAAGACTTCCTGGCGCGACAGAACATTCCTACCGGGTCCTACAGCAACTTTACTGAAGTAGAACCAGCGCTGGCTTACCTGCGCCAGCAGGGTGCACCTATCGTCATCAAGGCCGATGGACTGGCGGCAGGCAAAGGTGTGATCGTCGCCATGACTCTGGATGAAGCGGAAGCCGCGGTCAAGGACATGCTGGCAGGCAATGCCTTTGGTGATGCTGGGCACCGAGTTGTCATCGAAGAGTTTCTGGAAGGCGAAGAAGCCTCTTTTATTGTCATGGTCGATGGTGAACATGTTCTGCCTATGGCCACCAGCCAGGATCACAAGCGTGTAGGGGATGCGGATACCGGCCCGAACACCGGCGGCATGGGTGCTTATTCACCGGCGCCTGTGGTAACAGCTGAGATACATGAACGCATTATGCGTGAAGTGATTATGCCTACCGTCAAAGGTATGGCGGCTGAAGGCAATCCCTATACCGGCTTTCTCTATGCTGGCCTGATGATCAGCCCAGCTGGCGAGCCCAAGGTCATCGAATACAACTGCCGCTTTGGTGATCCGGAAACCCAACCGATCATGATGCGCCTTAAAACCAGTCTGGCAGAGCTCTGTCTGGCGGCGCTGGATCAGCGACTTGATCAGGTCACCGCTGAGTGGGATGACCGCCCTGCCGTGGGTATTGTGATGGCGGCTGGCGGTTACCCAGGCGACTATCGCAAAGGCGACGAAATCGAACTGCCCACAGCCGAGACTACTGACTGTAAAATTTTCCATGCTGGCACCGCATTGAAAGGTGATCAGGTGGTGACGGCGGGTGGCCGGGTGCTCTGCGTTACCGCCCTTGGAGACAGTGTCGGTGATGCGCAGCAACGTGCCTATCAGACGGTACATCAAGTCCGCTGGCAAGACGCCTTCTACCGTCATGATATCGGCTATCGCGCCATAGCCCGTGAGCAACTGGACTAGCCTGCAGGAGAAGATGATGGACTGTTTATTTTGTAAAATCGTCAACAATGAAATCCCGGCTGATATTGTTTACCAGGATGATAAGGTCGTGGCCTTTATGGATATCAATCCACAGGCGCCCTTTCACGCCCTGATCATACCGCGCAAGCACATAGCTACGCTCAACGATATAACAGCCGATGACCGTGAAACGGCTGGGCACCTGCTATGGGTCGCTGCAAAGCTGGCCGCCGAACAAGGCTTTGCCGAAGACGGCTACCGTACCGTATTTAACTGCAACAGCCATGCAGGACAAACGGTCTACCACATTCACCTGCACCTTCTCGGGGGCAAACCGCTCGGATGGCCACCCTATCAGGACACATTGAAAGTTAACCTTAACAACTGAAGTGACTCTTATGCTGCAGTGCGTCATAATGACTATAAGTCTGCTATTATGACGCACAGTGACTAACCAAGGAGTCAGACAATGACTGAGAAGAATCCATCCGCTAACTTGCGTAAAGAACGCCCGCCAGTGCATGATCAACTGGAGTTTTTCATCGAGCAGGCTCGCCAGGCAACCCCTATACGCACCGCCGTTGTCCATCCGGTTGACCACAACAGCTTAATGGGTGCTATAGAAGCGGCTGAGCAGGGCCTGATTGAGCCGTTATTGGTTGGCCCAGAGCACAAAATTCGCGCCGCCGCTGAAGCTGAAGGCATTGACCTTTCCCCATACGAAATCGTCAGTACCGAGCATAGCCATGAAGCGGCTGAACGCGCCTGTGGACTGGTCCGTAGTGCAGAAGCCGTTGCACTGATGAAAGGCAGCTTAGGCACGTCCGAACTGCTGGCCGCGATTATCCACAAAACCAAAGGCATACGCACCGAACGCCGCCTCAGTCACGTGTGGGTATTCGATATCCCGAATTATCATAAGCCCCTGGTTATCACCGATGCCGCCATCAACGTTGCACCGGACCTGCTGACTAAACGTGACATCGTGCAGAATGCGATCAATTTCTGTCACTCACTGGGCATTCACAAACCCAAAGTGGCCATTCTAGCCGCCGTCGAGAAAGTCAAACCCGCCATGCAAAGCACCATTGATGCGGCGGCACTGTGCAAGATGGCAGATCGACGCCAGATTACCGGCGCCATTCTGGATGGACCTCTGGCGTTTGATAACGCCATATCCTTACAAGCGGCGATCGACAAACACATAGACTCTCCCGTCTCCGGCGAAGCCGATATTCTGCTGGCACCTGACCTGGAATCTGCGAACATGATTGCCAAACAGCTGATCTATCTGGCGGGCGCCAAATCCGCTGGGCTTGCCGTGGGTGCCAAAGTGCCGATCATACTCACCAGTCGCGCCGAAGGTACGCTGGGACGTTTAGCCTCCTGTGCTATGGCTTCCCATATGGTTCACCACCCAGAACAGGACGCCTGAAATGAAAACGCTGCTGACCGTTAACGGTGGATCATCCAGTCTGAAATGTGGTCTTTATCAGGTTTGCCAGGAGGGTCTGAAAAATCTTTGTGTGGTCAAACTCGGTAACCTGCTAGGTGACGGTGTTCGCTTTAGTGCGACCGATGCCCAGGGAAGCCCACTGGATACACGAACCCTGGATATGGGCGACTGTGGACGGGAGCAGCGCCATCAAGCCGCACTCAATGAAGTGCTTAACTGGCTGCATAAGCAATATCAGGGTCATGAGCTGGTCGCGACAGGGCACCGAATCGTGCACGGCGGCAATGATTTCAGCAAACCGGTATTGATGACCGATGAAGTCAGCAGTCAACTGCTGCAATTTATTCCACTCGCACCCCTGCATCAGCCTTACAACCTGAAGCTGATAGAAGCAATCAAAAATCTGCTGCCAGAGTTACCGGCTGTGGGCTGCTTTGATACTATGTTTCATGCCAGTCAATCGCGCCTGGAACGTCTCTATGCCATTCCTAAGCATTTAACCGACGAAGGCGTGATCAAATATGGCTTTCATGGGCTGTCTTATGAATTTATTCTGCATCAACTGCGTCAAATGGATAGCAGCCAGCTGAAAACAGTTGTGTGTCACCTGGGGGCCGGTGCCAGCATGTGTGCTATCAGCGATGAAAAATCCGTGGCATCCAGTATGGGCTTTACCGCTGTAGAAGGCCTACCCATGGGCAGCCGATGCGGTAATATAGATCCAGGTGTCATACTCTATTTGATGCGCGAATACGCCATGGATATCGATGCCATTGAGAAGCTACTCTACAAAGAGAGTGGTTGGTTTGGGGTATCCGGCGGTATCAGCTCCGACATGCTGGAGCTGCACAAGGCGGGACATCCAGATGCCGAAGAAGCTATCGACCTGTTTTGTCTGAGAATTGCTGAAGAAGCCGGACGCCTTGCTGCGGCCATGGGTGGCATTGAGCAGATCGTATTTACCGGTGGTGTTGGCGAAAATGATGCCATTGTACGCAGCCGTGTTATTGAGCGTTGCCGCTGGCTCGGTGCCGAGTTGGACAGCGAGGCCAATCAGAAAAATGCCCTCATCATCAACACCGACAGTTCAACGCTGGCATTGCGGGTCATTCCCACGGATGAAGAGATGATGATCGCCATGCATACGCTCAGCAAGATCAACTAGCCTTCTGCTCACAGCTTAAGCCAGGTCCGGCACATGCCGGACCGCTTAGACAACGCATTAAGCAGTTCAGAGACTGCGCTGACGTACTATCTCGAACAAGCACACTCCAGTTGCCACCGACACATTCAGACTGCTGATGCTGCCCAGCATCGGAATCTTGATCAACTGATCACAATGTTCCCGGGTCAGACGACGCATCCCCTTACCTTCAGCCCCCATCACCAGCGCGGCCGCCCCTTTCAGATTAGCCTCAAATAAGGTCTGCTGTGCTTCCCCAGCCGTACCCGTGATCCATACGCCAGCCTGTTGCAATGCCTGCAGGGTGCGCGACAGGTTCGTCACCTGTATGTAAGGTACGATCTCGGCGGCACCGCAGGCCACCTTACTGACGGTAGCATTCAATGGCGCTGACTTATCTTTCGGTGCAATCACCGCCAGCACACCGGCCGCTTCGGCTGTACGCAGACAGGCACCCAGATTGTGTGGATCTGTGACCCCATCCAGCACAAGAAACAGAGGGTTTTCCGGCAGTTGAGCAAGCAACTTCTGCAGATCAGACTCATCACCAGCGCTGATCGCTTTACAGTCCGCCACTACACCCTGATGAACCCCATCTACCATTCCATCCAGTCGTTTCCGTGCACTGCGCTGAACAGTAACACCCGCTGCTTCGGCCTGTTCCAGCAAACGGTTCAGACGATCATCGTCACGACCTTCTTGAACAAACAATACTTTGATGCGCACCGGATCACGCTGCAACACGGAACTGACGGCATGAAGCCCAAACACTCGCTCTGAGGACATGAAAACCCAACCCTTGTAAATAAACGCTGATTTTAACAGAAATTACCGCTGAGGTTGCAGTTGCCGAATGAAACTGGAGACGTTGCCACAGGCCCGAGCTTGAAAAGCCTGATCTTAGCGTTAATACTAAAGCCCATCGCCTTATCATTTGACTTAAGGAGCACAGAATATGGGTTTTGCACTCTCAAGCATCCAACTGACCAGCAGCGCCTTCCCACTGGCTGGCCAGATCCCCAGCAAACATACCGGTGAGGGAGAAAATGTCTCACCCGCACTGAGCTGGAACTCTGTCCCTGAAGGCACCCAGGCCTTTGCCTTGATCTGCCATGACCCAGACGCTCCCTTAGTCAAGCTGGGTAGCTACGGCTTTGTGCATTGGGTGCTCTATAATCTGCCCGCCGAGCTGTACAGCCTGGTTGAAGGCAGCACCGAAGGTACCGCCGGGATCAATGATTATGGTAAAAGCGGTTATGCTGGTCCAATGCCGCCCGAAGGACATGGTGTACACCACTACTATTTCTGGATTCTGGCACTGGATCGTCAGTTGGATCTTCCACCTGGATTGAGCATGGCGGAATTACTGGAAAAAACCGAGCCCTATTTGCTCGGTGCCAATCGGTTAGTCGGTACTTACCAGCGCGATTGACTTAACTCGCTAATGAACTCCGTGCGAGACAACCTCGGAACCTTCACGTACCAGGGTGCAGCCGCCTTTGCGCAACCGATTGTTAAAGCTAGCACCATCGATACCTATACAGACGTTTGGATAGATTATCCCATTGACTGTCACTTTGGCATCGTCGTTTGACTGTTTTCTGGCGCTCAATTGCACCTGTATGGCCTTGATCCGCTCAGCTTTCTGCTCATAAGAGGTTAGTGTAGTTTTGATCTTAAGGCACATCTGTTCATTGATTGATGCTTTTGGCTCTGGATTTTCAGCAGACTTGAGCACTTTTTCCAATTTTTCGCAGTTCTTCAGGCAGTTTTTATGCTCCGCCTGTAATTGCTCTTCCAGCTTGCGTTTGCAATTGACTCTACCGACTCTCACTACCGTCGGGACATTCGCATCACTCCCCAGGCCGTTGACAATAATTTCGGTGCGGGCCAGGGTTTTACCACCGATGATGCAGCCTTTACTCCCCGGTTGGGTCAGATAAACGCCGCCTTTGGCTGACAGGTGGCTTTGCAATACAAACTCACGAATAAGGATATCGCCATTGGCACGAAGATAAGCAAGATTAGCGTATTTAGCACTGATATTGCCGCCCGCTCTGATACGCGCCTTGAGAATCAACTGGTTGTTATGGTCACGCCCAAGATCCTCCCCTGCCACGCCGCCAACAATGGTGAGATTCCGACCGGCAACTACCGTAGCTTTTTCAACCATACCGCCAATAAAGACATTACCGGTCGCCTGGAGTGAAAAGCCGCTGGTAACATCACCCTTCACTTCAACTGAGCCATCAAAATCTATATTGCCACTCTCCAGATTAATCGTATCGATCCTTAAGGTCGGATCAACCACAACCCCATTCTCAATCAGGATCGGATGACCTTTTACCGCTGCAATTAATAGATCCGGATTATTCGGGTCAATAATCGCACCCTCTGCACCAGCATTAAATTCCAGTTCACAACCTGGTTCAGTGGGAAGCTTTTCACCCAGCACGGTTAAACCCAGCACGCCTGGCGTGGGTGGCAAGCGCTGCATCAGAGCCTCTCCCTCTTCAACCACAGTAAAATTCTGCACCTGATGAAAGTCGACCTGATCCTCATCTGAGTAGCCTGCAAGCAGGTTCTTGCAATCCTCAACCAGCACTTCAAACCGGCTATCCAATCCAGGCTCCGGCTCAATACCACGTGCCACACAAAGACGCTCAGCCTGACCAGCCTCCAGTACCTGCTCCAGTGCGGCTTGATCCACACAGCTTTCATCTATTCCCTGCGTTTGCAGCTCTTCAAACACCCACTCACGGGTTATTTTCTTACCCCCATAAGCTGGCACCACCGTGAGATAAACAGCCATTTTATTGGGTTTGATCACCCATTTCAGCTCAGCATCACGTCGATTGGCTATCACCTTACTGCCATCTTTACCCTGATTGGCCTGAAGGATCAATTCATGCATAACCGTTTTGGACGTATAAAACTCACCATATCCCTGTGCTTGCAACAGCGCCTCAAGCATGGGCAAGTCTATTTTATGAGCAGTCGGGGAGGGCTCCAGTGTCGCCAGTACAGACTGGGTATCTGGATCGAAAGTGAGCAGAACTGCTGAAACCAGAGACTGATTTTCAGCAGCATTATCCATAGGAGGTTCCGCTGCTAATGAAGTCATAGGGCCTTCGTCATTATTTTAGTGGTTAAAAAAAGACCAATTCAAACAGACATAATGATTAACTTATAGCATAAAAACTGACAAACAAGAAAAAATTCAAACAATGGCAGCCAACACCGGTGTCGGTTAAATTATTAACAACCACGTACTTTCACAGAAAAGCTATATTAATCAGCGAGGATCGACTCGGCCTTATTCCCCCCAGGCGAATACTACTTATTCTAAATATCCTACATTTTCAGCAAGACCCCTACACCTTTCAACATCATGTTTGACTATATACCTGGCCTAGCTGGGCAACGGCCCATGCCATTTGGGCAGCCGTATCTGCGCTAAAACCCAGTATCAACCCCTGTTGCTGTGTCAATGAGTCATAGGCCGATAAAGGGCGGACTCCAATACCGGCATTATTGAGCTGCTGACACAAAGGTTGATCCAGGCGGTCCGGTGGTAACGCCTGTACCAGGTGCATCCCTCCACCCGCATCGATCATCGGTAATTCCGATAAGGGAGAAGCTGATATCAACGCCATCAATGCATCTCGACGTTGCTGATACAGCTGGCGCATCTTTTTCAAATGCCGACTGTAATAGCCTTCAGCCATGAATTGACCCAGTGCATGCTGGGGCAGGCGTGTCAGCCCCCCGTCCTGGTATCCACGCAGCTTAAGCATGCCAGGCACCAAAGCCTGGGGTAGTACTAGATACCCCAGGCGTAAGGACGGAAACATGGTGCGGCTGAAGGTACCGGTATAAATAACACGCTGCTCCCTGCTTAACGCATATAAGGCCGTGATTGGCTGTCCAGTCGCAAATTCGCAGTCAAAATCATCTTCAATAATCCAGCAGCGTTGCTGTTCAGCCCAGTTAAGCAGCGCTAAACGCGCCGTTAAGGTCAAAGTATGCCCCAAAGGAAAGTTACGTGATGGCGTCACGCACAAACATTTTGCCACCAGCCCACTAGGTAGCCCTTGCTGCAAAGACTGCCAGCTAATGAACTCTACCTTAGCTCCGGCGGCACGCATTACCGCCGCCGTACCAGGATAGCCTGGGGACTCTACTAAGGCTGTATCGTCTGAGCCCAGCAGCAACTCAGCCACTAAATGCAGGGCTTGCTGCGAACCTGAGGTAATCAGCAATTGTGATGCATCCACCTGAATACCACGGCGCATAGCCAGATACTTAACCAGTTCATCGCGCAACAACGGCTCACCTGCCAGCGGGCTGTGCTGCAGCAGAGGCCGAGAAGTAGACTGATTCAGGCAGCGCTTCCACTGCGGCAAGGGAAAAGCATCTAACGCCGGTAGCGCAGGCTGCAAACGCTGAGAAACCCGTGTTTCCGGTATGCGGAAGGCTTGCAGCGCATGCAGACGATGATTCAAGTCAGGTAGAGCCTGTTGCGGATAGACATCAGGATCAGCCACGGGGGCATGACGCAACAGATGGGCAGGCAACTCAACAACAAAACTGCCTGCACCCTGACGCGCTTCAATATAACCTTCAGCCTGAAGCAACTCGTAGGCTTCCTTCACGGTATTACGGGACAAGCCCAGTTGACGGGCAAGATCCCGTGTAGCGGGCAGCTGTTCACTACTTTTCAGCTCATCGGCGAGTATGGCCTGCTGTAACCAGACAAACACTTGGCGATAGCGTGGCAGACTTGGATCAGCCATAGGATTGAAAGGTGTTCGCGGTAGACGCATCAAAATTGGACCTATAAATTTGCTATAAATTGGATCTTTTACAATCCATTTTAGCCCTCTACACTGGCTTTTATCCACAGTGAAGGAAATGACTATGAGCGAATACCCGATCAATGAGCGAAACCGTGTTATCCGTGGTCCCAAGCGGGCCAATTATGATCAGGCCGTTATTCATGCCATTATTGATGAAGCCCTGGTGTGTCATCTTGCCTGCGGCGATGAGCAGACATCTTATATCCAACCCACTCTGCACTGGCGTATAGGCGAAACTCTGTATGTACACGGTTCTGCTAAAAACGGGCTGTTCCAACGGCTGATGAACGGGGCGGAAGGCAGCATTGCCATTACCTTGTTGGATGGGATAGTGTTTGCGCGCTCAGCCTTTCACCATTCGGTGAACTACCGTAGCGTTATTCTGTATGGTAAAGCCAGATTGGTGACCGATGAACAGGAGAAATGTGCGGCACTGGATGCGCTGATGGAGAAATTCCATACAGGTCGCTCAAAAGAAGCACGTCCTGCCAATGCCACTGAACTGAAAGCCACCAGTGTATTAGCGTTTACGCTAAGCAACATTGCCGCCAAAGTCAGAACCGGCGGGCCAGTGGATGATCCAGAGGATATGCAACTTCCGGTTTGGGCAGGTGTTCAACCGATACAGCTGCAACTGGGCGAAATTATCTACGAATAATCAGTTTACTGGCAGGCTGTGGCAGAGGAGACTAGACGCCAAGATCACAATCAGGGTTTTGGCCAGGCCATATCGGTATGACTGAAATAACATTACAGCTGGACGATACACCTATAGTCACCTTATCCGCCCATACGGAAAAGAGTCTCTTTGACACGCTGACCGATGCAGATATTTTGCTGCGCAAAGCCTGTATAAACGGCGCCTGTGGTGTCTGCCGCTGTCGATTGGTATCTGGCACTATCGATTATCGGGGGCGTCACCCCTATGGGCTCAATGACGGCGAGCAGGCTGGTGGCTGGATACTGCCCTGCATCGCCTTCCCGAAAACAGACCTGAAGCTGATGCAGCTTAAACGCCAGGAACCCAAATGATCTACTCCGAACACGTTAATCTCTAACAGTAAACTTGAAACGCCTATCGGTACCGATCACGCTCGGCATACCAGCGTTTCTTATCTTCGTACATGCGTTCATCGGCACGCTTTAGTACGTCTTCCGGCGGAACCTGATCAGAGCGCGCCAGACCAATGCTGAGTTCAATACGCACATCCATCGCAGCACCTTGATCGGTTGGCAAAGACACCTTCTGCCCCTTGACGCAGTGATCAATACGCTTCATCAAGGCTCTGGCACCTTGACCCGTTTCATCTCGACAGAGGATGACAAACTCATCACCACCAAATCGAAACAGACGATCATGCTCTCTACAGGTGGCACGTAGTGCATCGACAACACGGCAAATCAACTGATCACCCGCTATGTGCCCGTACTGATCGTTGATCGATTTAAGGCCAATCAGATCAATCAAAATAACAGCAAAATGTGCATCCACATTGTCGCGTAGCCTCGCCTGAGCGGCCGCGATTTCTTGTTCCAGCCGACCACGGTTATAGATGCCAGTCAGTGCATCCCGCTCGGCCGCTGATTTCAACTCAAGGGAAAGCAACTTATTGGCAATCGTGGTACTGAGTTGCTTTAGTAACAGCCTCATCGATTGCCGTTCTTCCTCCGGTAGCTTCCGTCCATGAATCAGTAACAACCCTTGAAAACGATCCACTCGCTGCTTCAACGGAAACACAAAACTATTATCATCCTGATCAGCGATGCTGACGAATTGCCCTTTAGGTAAATACTCGCACACGCGCGACAACTGGCAACGCAATAGGGCGCGTTGTTCCTCGTCCAGATCTGAGGTATAGGCGGCAAAGTGCAGGGTATCAGACTCGTCAGGATCCTTGAGTACAAAACCAAAAGATTGATTCGGATAGAGTCCTTGCAACACCTTCAAGGCCTCATCGACCAAATGCTCCAGCGTTTCGGACTGATCACCCAGATCGGTCAGTTTGAGCATGGTTAAAAAAATGACATTCTTCTTTTCGGCATCAGTTTTAGTACGAAACAGCCGCTGGTTCTGTATAGAAAACACCCAGGCAACTCCAAAAATATAGATCTGCAGTGAAATCATAGTAAGAATTTCGATACCCAGCGGGGCCTCGGGTGACCAATTTACCCCAAATAACCAGGCTCCGACTAACAGGCCCAATCCATAACAGGCGGCGGCTCGCATGAACTGGGTGATGCCACCGGTCATGGTGTTGTTGAGAATAACAGCGGCCAGTAAGGTAAAGCTGACCCAGCCGGAAAATTCGATTGCAACCGTCCATAGCGCCAGCATAAAAGCATCGAACAGCATAGCAGGAACTTCGATACCCTTACGTGACTCGCGTAAACGGTCGAACCAATACACACAATGGGGGTACAGCAGAAAGTAGACAGCCGCAAGGACATAGAGTCCGGCGGACCAGTCGCGAACATAAGTCAGCCAGGAAATGGCAACAAAAATCGCACCGAACCCGAGAACTCGGGGCGTGTAATTGATGCGCGTTAACCGGGGCATGCGTTTACGGCGCAAATCTCTAGCAACCGTAGTCAGCGTTCTATCTCCTAATTATTAATTTTTGGAGTCTTTGGAGCATAATCCCCCTATTCGGAATAGGCAAATCCTCCTTCCTGTCAAGGAACAGGTGAAAGATGCTTTCACCTCACTTTTAAGCCTGTTTTTTAACCGATAGCGTCGCAATCGGGCTTTACGCATCCTTTGGCATAACAATGTTCAACTTCTTAATCCGCCGGTATACGGTGGGACGCGACACACTCAATTGTTTGGCAACCGCTGATATATTCCAACGCTGCTGTCGCAGCAGATTCAGCAGAATTTGTTGTTCAGAAGATTGTGAGTAGCTGTCGGTAATGTCTGATTGGGAAAGCTCGTAAGGCGTTTGCATTGGGAAAGAAAAAACCGGCCGCTCAGGTTGATGTGTTGTAATTTCTTTAGGCAAGTGGTGTACGGTGATTTCGCCAGCTTCGCTGATGGCTTCTGCAAAGGTCAACACATTAGCAAGCTGCCTGATATTACCAGGCCATGCATAAGCGAGTAAGGCGCTCACCGCATCGGCTCTTAGCCGGATATTGGGGTTAATCTGCTGTAGCAAGGCTTGGATAAGGTACTGCTTGTCGGCACGTGCTCTCAGTGTAGGCAGTGTTAGTGTTGCTCCATTTAAACGATAGAATAAATCTTCGCGAAAGCGGCCCTCTGCAACAAGTTTCTGAATATTACAGTGGGTCGCCGCCAACACTCTAATGTCCAGATCAATAGGTGTTACTGCACCCAAGGGTAACACCTGCCCTTCTGCCAAGACGCGCAGCAAACGAGTTTGCAGATGTAAGGGCATATCGCCAATTTCATCTAAAAAGAGTGTGCCACCGTTTGCTTGCTGGATGATCCCTTTTGCACCTTTTGCACGCCCCCCAGTAAAGGCACCCGGTACATATCCAAATAACTCACTTTCTATCAAAGAGTCAGGAATAGCGGCACAATTGACAGCCATAAACGCACTGTCGGCTCGATGGCTCGTGGCATGAATCGCCTGTGCCAACACCTCCTTACCCGTGCCTGTTTCGCCGAGAATAAGCAAGCTCACATTTTTATTACGTAAGCGTTTTGCCAAACCTAGAGTTTGGCGCATGGTGGGATCATCGGCACATAAACGGTCTAATGCAGGAACTGGCTCAGCTTGCTGCGTAACGCTGGGGGTCATGAAGAACCGACTCGCTGTAGGCGACTTCGGCTCAATAAGTGTGCCGTACAAGGTTTGCTGAGTACCCTCTACCCGGAAAGCGCGCGTGCCATCATGACAAGCATTAATGGATAAAATGTCTTGCCATTGGCACTCAAGCAGCTCAGGTAATGAAAGCTTTGGCAGATCAATTTTGTTGAGTTGCATGAGTAAGTCCCGTGCGGCGGAGTTAGCTGCCAGCACCACACCTTGTTCATCCAGAGCAAACAGCAATTGTCCGCTTACTTGTACAAGTTCTCGGGATTGATCACACTTAAACACTAAGTGATGACGATAACGCCTTAGAAAATAGACGTCTTCAATTAAGCGCGCATAGAGCTGGGTCAGGTGCAAGGCAAAATTCTGGCTCTCAGGTGTGCGGGATGAATTTAGAGCAGAGATATCCAGAACCGCAAGCAGCTGACCCGACGGGTCTTTTATCGGAGCGGCGGTACAAGTTAAGCTAATGTGCGAACTATCAAAATGATCAACCCGATGGCAGGTAAGCGCTTGCTGCTCCTGGATGCACGTACCCACTGCCGAGGTGCCTGCGTATTGCTCACTCCAGTCGGCGCCCAAGTAGAGTCCCGCCTTATGCAAGCGCTCATCACGCTTATCCCCCAGAAACTGAACAGTGATACCACGATAATCACTTAATAACAGGACATAACCCAAGCTGGCTACCTGAGCATACAACTGTTCTACACCTGCTCGCGCCACATTCAAGAACTCATCGACTGAATCTTGATGCTCGCGCAAGGTTTGCTGCGTGACAATGCGTGCAGGTCTCGGTTGGCAAGGATCTAAACCATATTCACTCAAACAGCGCTTCCACGAACGGCCAATGAGTTCATGTATGGGCGCATAGCGCCTAGGTGCGGATTGATGCCCACCATAGCTAAGTATTGTGTCTATATGACGACGCTGGCTTAAGTTATGCATGTTTTTCCTTGGTCCGCGACTGTTATTTTTATTGCACGGCACTCCCGAGTTTACTCTGTAAAAGACTGGCTTTCTATCTTTCTATATAGGGCTGATGTGATCGCGTTACACCTGTAAAGCTGAGCTTGGTTTCACGTTACAGTTGTGACTAGAACAGGTTACAACTGTAAAAAAACCTGTAGCAATTCCTCAGCCAATCGCCGCCACACTCTGCGCAATAAATATAAAATATTATTTAAATTCAATTACATAAAAACGAAAACCCTTGCAGCACCGCGCTTTGGCACGCTTACTGCTCTATCTCTGTTATCAACATTGCCCTGTGATGCTCCTGCCCCATGAGCAATGCTGGTGTTAACGCAGTAACAAAAACAATAGTCTGCATTGGAGAGATCTATGACTCGTACCACACTCACCCCAAATCATAAGCCGACACTTGACGCCGTCGCATGGGTGGAAAAATTAGCGGCTGCTTTGAGTTCCGGCACACCGACGCAAGCGGCTCAATTATTTGAAAAGGAAGGCTACTGGCGCGACCTGGTCGCCTTTACCTGGAACATAAAAACCCTGGCTGGCCGATCAGCTATTAGTGACATGATCGCAGCGACTATGGCAACGGTGGCCCCTAGCAACTGGCGCGTGGAACAAGATGCTACCGAAACAGACGGGGTAGTCGAGGCCTGGATTACCTTCGACACCAAGGAAGCTACAGGACGAGGCTATCTGCGACTTCGCGATGGACTGGCATGGACCTTCTTAACCACCATGACCGAGTTAAAGAATTACCCCGAAAAACGCAATAAGCTACGCCCCAAAGGGGCAGAACATGGTGCCAATAAGAACCGTCAGACATGGTTAGAAAAGCGCCAGCATGAGCAAGCAACCCTTGGCTATAGCGAACAACCTTACTGTTTGATCATTGGTGGTGGCCAGGGAGGTATTGGCTTAGGCGCTCGGCTTCGACAGCTTGAAGTGCCGACCATTATTATTGATGCGCTGCCTAAGCCCGGAGATACCTGGCGTAATCGTTACAAATCACTCTCATTGCACGATCCCATCTGGTATGACCACATGCCCTATATCCCATTTCCCGAAAACTGGCCGGTATTCACCCCCAAGGATAAGATCGGTGATTGGTTAGAAATGTACACCAACGTCATGGAGCTGAACTACTGGGGCTCCACCCGTTGCACCCAGGCAAAATATGACGAAGATAAACAGGAGTGGACAGTTGAAGTCGATCGCAATGGCGAAAAACTGACACTTCACCCCAAGCAGTTGGTTCTGGCAACGGGCATGTCGGGTATCCCTAACATTCCGGATATACCGGGTATGGATGTGTTTGAAGGTGAACAGCATCACTCTAGTAAACACCCTGGAGGTGAAGCTTACAAAGGCAAAAAATGCGTCGTCCTTGGTGCGAATAACTCAGCTCATGATATCTGTTGTGCCCTTTGGGAAAATGAAGCTGACGTCACTATGATTCAGCGCTCCTCTACACATATCATCAAATCAGATTCACTGATGGAGCTGGTGTTAGGTGGGCTCTATTCTGAAGAAGCTGTTGAAAATGGCATGACGACTTACAAGGCCGACCTCACATTCGCATCCATACCTTTTGAAATCATGCCACAGTTCCATATCCCGGCTTACCAAGCCGTAGCGGAAAAAGATGCTGAGTTTTACCAACGCCTAACCGATGCAGGCTTCCTGCTTGATTTCGGTGAGGATGGTTCAGGCCTGTTCATGAAATACCTGCGCCGAGGTTCAGGCTATTATATTGATGTCGGGGCATCGGACTTAGTGGCTAACGGAGAGATCAAACTAAAATCAGGCGTATCGATTGAGCGCATCAAAACCAACTCAGTAGTGCTGACCGACGGTACTGAACTGGAAGCAGACTTGATTGTATATGCAACGGGCTTTGGGTCGATGAATGGTTGGGCGGCTAAAATCATTTCCCAAGAAGTTGCGGATAAGGTCGGCAAATGCTGGGGTATGGGCTCAAACACCGCCAAAGATCCCGGACCATGGGAGGGAGAGCTACGCAATATGTGGAAACCCACACAGCAGCAAGCGCTGTGGTTCCATGGCGGCAACTTGCATCAGTCCCGGCACTACTCTCAATACCTGTCCTTACAAATAAAAGCGCGCATGGAGGGGATCGAGACGCCTGTGTATGGCATGGAACCAGTTCACCATCTGAGTTAAGCATGGATACATAAGCTAGCCGAGCTCAGGTGGCGTTAGCTTGCAGATTAGCAGGTGGCTGAGCGGAAAATCACCGTGTTCAACACCTGCTTTGACGTATCCGATTATGTTGACTAGTCTTAAAGTGTTGTATTTATTAACAAGATGGCAGGAGTAGCCCATGTCGAGCAGCAAGAAGAAACTCAAAAGTGCAATTAAAGCCACTAAAGCCAAAGTCGCCAAGCAAGAAAAGAAAGTGCAGAAACTGAAGAAAAAACTGAAAAAAGCCTGAAGCTAATTCAGATGCTGTTGGCGTGAAGATCTTAGCACCAGCACCTGAATGCCCCAGTTGATGCAAGCCCGGCAGTGCCGGGCTGTGTCTGTCAAATATCTTTGACCAGTCGTAGCGCATCATAAATAGCCGCATGAGTATTGCGTGCTGATACGGCATCGCCGATACGGTATAAGCGGAACTGACCTTCAGGATTAGAGACCAGTGTTTGAGGTGCTCCCGCAATCAGGGCTTCATAATCCACGGCGCCCAGATTGGTTGACTGAGGCTTGAGATCGAAATACAGATCATCCAATGGCAAGGTGCCATGATTGACTACGACCTGATCCACATGACGGGTATTGAGCACACCGCCATAGTCACTGCCCAACCTGGCTAGCAATCCCCCCTCATGACGCTCTACCGACTCCAATCGGTAGGTCACTGTAAAGGTGACATCATGCTGTTGCAGACTGCGCATATAGGGCACCAGATTCATCGCCATGACTTCAGGGGCGAAGGTTCTGTCGGGGGTTATAATCTCTACTTTGGCACCACTAGCCGCTATAACTTCCGCGGCTTGCAGCGCCGCATGATCACCCGCATCATCATAAATCAGTACCTGTTTGCCTGGTTTCACATCACCGGCGATAATATCCCAGGTTGATACCACCAATTCATTACCCTGTGCCAACACCTCTGTGTGGGGTAAGCCACCAGTTGCAATAATCACCACATCGGGCGCTTCGCTCATTACATCGTCGGCTTCAGCCCAGGTGTTAAAGCGAAAATTCACCCCCAGTGTTTCACATTCAGCCATACGCCAATCAATGATACTGATCATCTCGCGCCGCCGCTCACTCTGAGCGGTTAAGCGCACTTGACCTCCGGGTAACGCGGCGGCTTCCATCACGGTCACCGCATGGCCACGTTCAGCCGCCACACGTGCGGCTTCCAGTCCAGCAGGTCCGGCACCAACGATTAACACTTTTTTATGCTCTGTTGCGGGTGGAATATCATGCGGCATGGTCAGTTCACGACCTGTGGCTGGGTTATGAATGCAGTAGGCATCACCACCCTGATAAATCCGGTCAAGACAGAAATTAGCCCCAACACAAGGACGAATACGTTCTTCTTGCCCGGCAAGAATTTTACGTACGATATGCGGATCGGCCATATGCGCACGTGTGAGGCCGACCATATCCAGTTTGCCAGAGTCGATCGCATAGCGTGCGGTAGCGATATCCGGAATTTTAGCCGCATGAAAGGTCGGCATACCGGTGCGTTTACGCACCTCACCGGCAAAATCCAGATGAGGCGCATTGCGCATCCCTTGTACCGGAATCACATCAGTTAAACCGGCATCGGTATCAATATGACCCCGTATCACATTCAGAAAGTCGACCATGCCACTGTCTTTCAAGCGGTCAGAAATCAGCAGCCCTTCCTCCACACTCAGACCACCTGGCAACTGCTCATCAGCGGTATAACGCACACCGACAATAAATTGCTCGCCGACACGTTTACGAATTTCGCGTAACACATCAAAGGTAAAGGTAAGACGATTATCTAAAGAGCCACCATAAGGGCCCTCCAGGGTATTGGTCAGCGGAGACCAGAACTGGTCCATCAAATGGCCATAGGCCTGCAGTTCGATACCATCCAGACCCGCGACATACATGCGCTCAGCCGCATCGGCATAATCTTTGATGATCCGCTCTATATCCCAGTCTTCCATTTTTTTGGGAAAGGCACGATGGCTGGCTTCTCGCTGGTGAGACGGTGAAACCACCGACAACCAGTCGCCCTTTGCCCAATGCGTCCGACGGCCTAGATGTGTCAACTGCAGCATGATCGCCGTGCCATGCTCGTGGCAGGCATCAGCCAAGTCACGCATATAGGGCACCACTTCATCTTTGTAAGCGAGAATATTGTTGAATACCGGCGGGCTGTCTTTAGATACAGTCGCCGAGCCTGCCGTCATGGTCAGGGCAATACCAGCTTTAGCCCGTTCCGCATGATAGGCACGGTATTTGGCTTTAGGCATGCCATCTTCCGGATAAGCCGGTTCATGTGCGGTGGTCATGATGCGGTTTTTCAGCGTCAAGTGCTTCAGCTGATAGGGTTGCAGCAAAGGATCTTTAGACATATGAACAGCCTCCAGCGATGGTTACATATAGGTTTTTAAATCCGTATGCATTGAGATTAGTCAAAATGTACACATGTGTCAATTATAAGTACATAGGTGAACATTGGATTGCCATGAACGACCAAAGACCGTATTCTTCGCGACATGAATATGCCTGAAACCGGCTGGCGCGGCTCGCCAGAAATATGGATAGATATTGCCTATGACACGCTGATAACGCGTGGTGTAGAAACTGTGCGTATACAACCCTTATCCAAACAACTGGGACTGTCGCGTACCAGTTTTTACTGGTTCTTCAAGGACCGGGAGGCGCTATTAGAGGCACTAATACAACGCTGGCGAGATAAGAACACCGGCAACCTGATTCAGCAGACGCAAGCCTATGCCGAAAATATCACCGAAGCGGTGCTGAATCTGTTTGACTGCTGGCTCGATCAGGAACTGTTTGATGACGCCTTTGAATTTGCGATGCGCAACTGGGCGTTGCAATCAGCCGAGGTGGAAGCGGAAATCGAACAGGCAGACCAACGACGACTGCAAGCGATCCGTGAGATGTTTGAGCAGTTCGGTTTTGCTAGCCAGGAAGCCGATATTCGCGCGCGTACTATTTATTTAACTCAGATCGGCTATGTATCCATGCGCACGCATGAAAGCCTTGCCGTACGTATGGCACGCATTAAAGATTATGTATGGGTGTTTACTGGACAAGCCGCCTCACCAAACCAACTTAAGCGTTTTTATCATCGACATAGCTTTTCACCGGATTAAATTTTCGCACTATGCTTTTGATTCTTGGGCTTCTGCAGCCAACTGTTGCGCCACCCATAAACGTCGCTGTTGGTAATAATAATCCCACACACAAGGACAGCAAGATCCGCCACCACAGCATTCGCCAGGGGCAGGGGGCAAAGGCTCAAGCATTTTTTCTGTGTCAGTCATTAGCGATCATTAGCGGCATTTATTAAAAAGAGGCCAAGCCCTGGCTGCGCAGGGCTTGGTTATGTATTAACCCTGCAAGCTGGCAAATACCTTGTCACGAATATCTTCAACACTGCCAACACCGGCGACATACACATAGGTCGGCGCTGTGGCTGCATCCTGTTCGGCCCAGCTTTTGTAATAGTTGATCAACGGTTTGGTCTGCTCATGATAGACATTCAGGCGCAGACGCACGGTGTCTTCCTGATCATCTTCACGCTGCACTAAATCTTCACCAGTGACATCATCCTTACCGTCGGTTTTCGGTGGATTAAAGCTCACATGATAGGTTCGGCCAGAGCCTGGGTGAACACGACGGCCACTCATACGACCGATGATTTCTTCATCGTCTACATCGATTTCAACCACAGCATCAATTTTCACACCAGCTTCTTTCAGCGCATCGGCCTGCGGAATTGTTCTTGGGAAGCCGTCGAACAAGAAGCCATTGGCACAATCGGCTTCGGTGATACGCTCTTTCACTAAACCAATAATGATGTCATCAGACACCAATCCACCCTCATCCATGACTTTCTTCGCTTGTATGCCCAGTGGGGTTCCGGCCTTAACCGCTGCACGCAGCATATCACCAGTGGAGATCTGTGGAATGCCGAACTTTTCAGTAATAAACTGCGCTTGAGTACCTTTACCGGCACCAGGGGCGCCGAGCAGAATAATTCGCATTGAGGGTTTTCTCCTGATTTAATTGTAATAAGTCGTCATTCCGGCTTTTTCAGTTGAGCCGAACGCAAGTAAAATAGTAATCGAGGGTAACGTCATGGGTTATCCTGCCACAATTCGACATTAGCACTAGCCGGTGTTACGCATACCCGCCGAGATGCCAGCCATCGTAACCATCAATGCTTGCTCTAGGCACTGATCTGGCTGGTTTCGATCACGGTATAACAACTCTACCTGCAAAAAATGCAGTGGATCCAGATAGGGGTTTCGCACCTCAATAGACTGGCGGATAATCGGATTTCCTGATAGCAGTTGGGCTTCCTGTTTAATCTGCTTAATCAGGCCAACACAGTATTTAAGCCGGTCTCGCAAACTAGCCCCCAGCACCCCAAGTTCATCCGAGGTGAGGCGCTTCTCATAATACGTGGCAATGCTGGCATCACTTTTAGCCAGTACCATCTCTAACATATCAATGTTTGTGCGAAAGAAGGCCCAATCACGGTAGAGCTGTTGTAATCGAACCAACTCCCCACGCTCAATCGCTTCACCCAGCGCCGTATCGGAACCAAGCCAGGCGGGCAGCATCAGCCGGATTTGTGTCCAGGCAAAAATCCAGGGTATAGCTCGAAGGCTTTCCACACCGCCATCCACACGCCGTTTGGCTGGTCTTGAGCCCAATGGCAACTTTGCCAGTTCCTGTTCCGGTGTCGTGGAACGGAAATAAGGTACAAACTGTGGGTCTTCACGGATAACTGAGCGGTAACCACGCAAACCGGCGCCAGCTAAATCATCCATATACTGACACCAGGAATCCTCAGCAGGTCGGCCTGGGCAGAGTGTTGCCTGTAGCACGGCCCCGGTGTAGAGCTCCATATTGCGAATAGCAATTTCTGGCACACCGAATTTAAACCGGATCATCTCCCCCTGTTCAGTAACCCGCAAGGCACCAGCGACCGATCCCGGTGGCTGTGACAGAATAGCCGTATGACTGGGGCCGCCCCCTCGGCCTACAGTACCACCGCGGCCGTGAAACAGCGTCAGGTGTACACCTTCCTGCTGACACACGCGGGTCAAGGCTTGCTGGGCACGATACTGCCCCCAGGCGGCAGCCAATTGACCGGCATCCTTAGCCGAATCTGAGTAGCCTATCATCACTTCCTGACGGTTTTCAGTGTAGGCTTTATACCAGTCGATATTCAGCAACGCGGCAATACAATCAGGGCCACCTTCAAGGTCATTCAGAGTCTCAAACAGCGGAACTACACGCATATTCCAGCCAATGCCCATCTCTTTTAACAGCAGAATTACGGCCAAAACATCCGAGGGCTTACTGGCCATAGAGATCACATAAGACCCCAACGAATCCGGTGTGGTCTCGGCCACTACCTGACAGGTATCCAGCACCTCTTGAACCGCGGCTGAAGGCTGCCACTGGTGCGGAATCAGTGGACGTCGGGACTGGAGCTCACGCAGCAGAAAATCCTGCTTATTACTTTCTGACCAGCTGGCATAGCTGCCCAGTTGATAAAAGTGGGTGAGTTCATCAAAGACTTCGATATGACGATCAGCATTCTGGCGTATATCGATTTTGACCAGCGCCAACCCAAAACAGGAGACTCGACGGATGATATCTTCCAGCAAGCCGGCCGCGATATTCGCCATACCGCACTCGGTCAGGGAGCGATGGCACAGCAACAAGGGCTCCAGCAACTCCTGGTCATTGCTGATCCACTGACTGGTATCAGCTGTCTCGCCGCTCAACTGTGCCGCTATACCGCTTCGTGTGGCTTCCAGTCGATTACGCAAGCCGCCCAGAAGAGCCCGATAGGGTTCAGCCGCCTGTTCACCCACCTGTTCAAGCAACTCGGGTGTGGCGCGATACATCGACAACTCTTTTCTAAGTTCATCGATATCCTGGGCAAACAGATCTGCAGCCATCCAGCGTGATAGCTGTAAAACTTCCGCGGTTACCTTCGCTGTAACGTTCGGGTTGCCGTCACGGTCCCCCCCCATCCAGGATGAAAAACGTACCGGTGAGCTATCTAACGGAAGTCGATAACCCAGGGTAGTCTGCAGGGTTTGATCAAGACGTTTACAAAAACGAGGGATGGCATTCCACAAGGAGTTTTCAATAACGGCAAAGCCCCACTTGGCCTCATCAACCGGTGTTGGACGTTGGCGGCGAATTTCGTCGGTATGCCAGATCTGTGCAATCAATTGATCAAGCCGTTCATTCACTGGCTCATTTCGATCCAGTCGCTTGAGGCAGTCGGTAATCGCATCGTATTTCTGAATCAGAGTACGCCGATTGACCTCAGTAGGGTGAGCCGTGAGTACCAGGTCAATCTGCATCTGAGACAGAGTCTCGGCAATCTGCTGTGCTGATTGGCCACACTGGGTATGCAACTGTTGAATCAGTTCAGCCAGATCATCAGGCTCATTCTGTTCATCGGCATCAAGCTGACGTCGGACGCGATGATGTTCTTCGGCAATATTGGCCAGGTTGAGGAACTGGGTAAACGCACGTGCCAGAGGCAACACTTCATCTTTTTGCAGACTTTCGATGGCCGCCAATAGCTCATCATGCACGGGCTTTTCAGCACTGCGTCCCTCTTTAGCCAAATGCCGTATCTGCTCGACACGCGCTAAAAATCCTTCACCCAGATCCTGTTCTATGGTTCGCCCCAGGCTATCGCCCAGCATACGTACATCATCACGTAAGGCTTCATGCAGATTAATGCTCATCGGCTGTTTCTCTCTGTTTGGCTTGATTCCAGAAGGCATCCAGCTCTTCCAGTGAGTAGCTGGAGAAATCTCCCCGCTGCTGCTTAACCTGGGTTTCGACATAGCGGAAGCGCCGTTCAAATTTACGATTGGTACTGCGCAGGGCTTGCTCAGGATCAAGTTTAAGGTGCCTGCAAAGATTTACCTGGGCAAACAGAAGATCACCGGCTTCATCAAGCACTTCACTATGACGGCCGCCACGGATAGCCTGGCGCAGTTCGGCGATCTCTTCTTCAATTTTGTCCAGCACACCCTCGGCATCAGCCCAGTCAAACCCGACATTAGCAGCACGTTTCTGCAATTTAGCTGCACGATTCAGTGCTGGCAACGCCTGAGGGACTTCATCCAGAACGGAGTGTTGCTGTCGTTCACCACGCTCCTGCTGCTTGATCGTTTCCCAACGTTGGTTAACCTGAGCCGGATCAATCGATGGCTGTTGCTTATCGGTATAGAGCTGCCCATCCGGAAATACATGCGGGTGACGCCTGACTAGCTTAGCCACCAACTGATCAATGATATCAGTAAATCTGAACAGCTCGGCTTCGTCAGCCAGTTGGGCATAGAACACCACCTGAAACAACAGATCACCCAGCTCATCTTTCAGATGTAGCCAGTCCTCTCGTTCCAGAGTATCAATCACCTCATACACCTCTTCCAGGGTATGCGGCACGATCGAACTGAAAGTCTGTTGTTGGTCCCAGGGGCAACCTTGCGGGCTGCGCAGCCGTGCCATAAGAAACAGCAGATCATCCAGTGTATACATCAGTGCTTCCCGTCTCTTTCACGATGAACATCGATAACGTTAGGCAACTGATTGAGCTTATCCATCAGACGCCCCAACATTTCCAGCCGGGATATTTCTACAGTCATCGACAGACGGGCAATATTACTTTGCTTATCCGTTTTGGTGTTGGCCGACAGGATATTTAATTTTTCGTTGGCCAGAATCATCATCACATCCCGCAATAGTCCAGAGCGGTCATAAGCTTCGATCATTACATCGACTGGATAGGTATTTTCACCAGCCTCATCCCAATCGACCGATACTATCCGGCGAGGCTCAGTTTCCCGTAATGTCTGCAAATTACTACAGTTTTCATGATGGATCGACACGCCTCGTCCTTGGGTAATAAAACCGACAATCGGATCACCCGGTACCGGCTTGCAGCAACTGGCCATAACGGTCAACAAATTACCGACACCCTGAATACTTACTGCATCAGCACTGCCCTGAGTATGACTTACATGGCGATGCTGGCTTGGCAGTAGCTGCAGATCCATCTGCTCATCATGGGTGGGTTCAGTCTGTTTCTGTGCTTCATTCAGCAGTTGCGACAGACGCAGATCACCCGCACCTATTGCCGCAAACATGTCATCAACAAATTTGAAATTCAAACCCTGTGCTATCAATTTCAGATTCAGCTGGTGAATATCCAGAGCCAGGCGACGCATTTCACGCTCAACCATATCTCGACCAGCTTCAGCATTTTGATCCTTGGCCTGCTGCTTAAACCAATGAGCCACTTTGGCACGGGCCCTGGAGGTAGTCACATACCCCAGGTTGATGTTCAGCCAGTCTCGCCGTGGGCGCTGCTCACTACTGGTAAGAATCTCGATCTGATCGCCAGTTTTCAGCGCATGGTTCAATGGTACAATACGACCATTAACCTTGGCCCCCCGACAACGGTGGCCCACCTCAGTATGCACACGGTAGGCAAAGTCCACAGGTGTTGAAGCGGATGGCATATCGATTACGTGACCATCCGGTGTGAATACATATACACGGTCCTGGGTTACATCACCGCGCAGAATTTCGCGAAGACCTTCGCTTTCACCCAGGTCATCGTGCCACTCCAGCACCTGACGCAACCAGGATATTTTCTCTTCATAGCCATCGCGACGGGCGCGCACATCGGTACCTTTATACAGATGGTGAGCACAGACACCCAGTTCCGCCTCTTCATGCATTTCAAAGGTACGAATCTGTATCTCCAGCACCTTACCTTCCGGCCCGAATACAGCCGTATGCAGAGAACGGTAGCCATTGGACTTGGGTGAGGCGATATAATCGTCAAACTCATTGGGAATATTACGCCACAGGCCATGTACTATACCCAGTACGGTATAACAGTCACGGACTTCAGGTACCAGAATGCGTACAGCACGCACATCAAATACCTGATTGAACTCGATGTTCTTACGCTGCATTTTGCGCCAGATACTGTATATGTGCTTGGCTCGGCCATGAACATCTCCGGCAATCGCGGCATCTTCCAGACGACTGCGTAGCTGATCTACCACTTCATTGATAAACAGCTGGCGATCCAGGCGTTTTTCATCCAACAAACGGGCAATGTTTTTATAGTCATTCGGCTTGAGATAGCGGAAAGACAGATCCTCCAGTTCCCACTTGATATGACCGATACCCAGGCGGTGAGCCAAGGGCGCATAGATATCAAAGACTTCGCGAGCGACCAGGTAGCGTTTCTTGCGGCTATCATCCTTGACCCGACGAATAGCACAGGTACGCTCGGCAATTTTGATCAGCGCCACGCGGACATCATCAATCATCGCGACCAGCATTTTACGCAGGTTATCTACCTGCCCTTCGCTCTCACCCAACACCGTAGAGTCATGACGCGGATTTTTGCGGCTGCCAATGGCGGCCATCTGCAACACACCCTGAATCAGGGTTTCTATACTGGCACCAAATTCTTTTTTAACGGTTGCCAGACTAAGCTTTTCCTCTCGCACAGCTCGGTAGAGCACAGCGGCTACCAGCGTCTCCTGATCCTGCTGTAACTCTGCCAGTATCTGCGCCATTTCGAGGCCGATGCTGTAACAGTTTTTGTGCGACTCGGTCCAATCAGCATTTCCAGCTAGCGAAGCTTCATGCGCACTTCTGACCGTTTCACACGCTCGGCACAGTTGTTCCGCATCGGCAACGTCCGTTTGCATCTGCAAGCGCTGCAGCCATAATTCCAGATCGACAGAGCCATCATCTCTGACAGGATGTTCGTCGCGTACCTTAACCATTAGGGTGGTTACTCCTTCCCTGACAGTTTAATGAGGGTCAAAAACACCGGTGGACAGGTAACGATCTCCACGGTCACAAACGATACAAACAATCGTGGCACTCTCTACCTGTTCGGCCAGCTTCAATGCACCTGCGACTGAACCACCGGACGATACGCCCGCAAAAATACCTTCTTCCCTTGCCAAACGACGCATCATGGTTTCAGCCTCTTCCTGGGTGATATCAAATACCTGATCCACGCGCGCGCTCTCAAAAATTTTTGGCAGATAGGCTTCCGGCCAGCGGCGAATTCCCGGAATAGCTGAACCCTCAGCAGGCTGCAGGCCGGCAATACGGATAGCCGGGTTTTTCTCTTTCAGAAACCGCGAAACTCCCATAATAGTTCCGGTTGTTCCCATGGAACTGACAAAGTGGGTTATTTCGCCACAAGTCTGTTGCCAAATCTCGGGGCCGGTAGTTTGGAAGTGGGCTTCAGGGTTATCCATATTAGAAAACTGATCCAATACTTTTCCCAGCCCTTCAGCTTGCATGTTCAAGGCAAGATCTCGAGCCCCTTCCATGCCCTCCTCTTTGCTGACCTCAATCAACTCGGCACCATAAGCACTCATAGCGGCCTTGCGCTCTTGGCTCATATTAGCTGGCATGATCAGTTTCAGTTTATAGCCTTTTATTGCAGCGGCCATCGCCAGAGCAATACCGGTATTACCCGAGGTAGCTTCGATTAAGACATCACCTGGTTGAATCTCACCACGCTGCTCCGCCAACTGAATCATACTCAGTGCCGGGCGATCTTTTACAGAGCCTGCAGGATTATTGCCTTCCAGCTTGCATAACAACGTGTTGTTGTTGGGGACCGTAATGCGTTGCAGACGGACCAGCGGTGTATTGCCAATACAGTCTGCGATGGTGGGATAGCGTGTTGATATCATCATTACAATCCTGTGCAAATATAAATGGAGTAGCTGTTATATGCATTGCCAACTACCGATGGTAACGGCTTGCAGGTTTTGGCTCAACTTTCCGCAATAGCCATGGCCACAACATAGGCTTTTTCATCTGTATAGGACAGATGCCAATTACGGATGTTCAACTCTTCTGACAAGCTTTTAGCATAGCCACTGA
Source organism: Nitrincola sp. (assembly GCF_048264025.1). NCBI lineage: Bacteria > Pseudomonadati > Pseudomonadota > Gammaproteobacteria > Oceanospirillales > Oceanospirillaceae > Nitrincola > Nitrincola sp. Next base: position 12,701 of record NZ_JBLXDN010000002.1, on the reverse strand, counting down.
GTGTCACCAGCGGTTTACCCAGCGCCGTTTTATCTATCTGTAACTGCTGCCAACCAACACCCTGGCCAATTCCAGTTCCTAGCGCTTTCACCACGGCTTCTTTAGCGGCAAACCGCTTAGCCATAAAACGTTCAGGATCTCTGGATTGCAGATACTGCTGATATTCCACTTCAGTCAGTACCCGCTTAGCCAAACCAGGTGTACGCGACAGCGCCTCCGCCATGCGTGAAATCTGAATAATATCAACACCTAACCCGTAAATCATTTTGAACCTGACTGGGCAGCCTGCTCAGCACGCTGCCGAGCAGCCAGCATCAGAGCTTTCATTTCTTTAACCGCATCAGATACACCCACAAACAACGCATGAGCGATCAAGGCATGACCTATATTAAGCTCATTGAGCTCCAGTATCTCAGCTACAGCTTCCACATTATGATAATGCAATCCATGTCCGGCATTGACCACTAGCCCCTGGCTGAAAGCATAGCTGGCCGCTTCGCGAATGCGGGTTAGCTCTTCCTGCTGCTGCAAGGGGGTGATAGCATCGGCATAGGCACCCGTATGCAATTCAATCGCTGGAGCTCCACAGCGAATCGCCGCATCGATCTGGGCATTATCCGGGTCGATAAATAAAGAAACTTCAGCACCTGTCGCACCCAGCGTCTGACAAAAATGCTCAACCTGGGCTTCATGGGTAATCACATCCAGGCCACCTTCCGTGGTCAACTCTTCGCGCTTTTCAGGAACAAGACATACATGTGCCGGTTGAATTTCCAGCGCAAATTCAAGCATATCAGGCGTCAACGCCATTTCCAGATTCATCCGGGTTTGCAGCACTTCTTTCAGTATGCGTATATCACGCTCCTGAATATGGCGACGATCCTCGCGCAGATGCACGGTGATACCATCTGCACCCGCCGCTTCAGCCAGCAAGGCAGCATAGACTGGATCGGGATAACGCGTACCACGCGCCTGACGCAAGGTGGCGATATGGTCAATATTGACACCCAGCAACAGCTGCTTTGGGTAGTTCATGCCGTTCTCCTGGTTTTCATAAACAATTCACGACTTTTTAACGGTTTTGCACCCAGCAAAGGTGCCAGCGCTTCACGCATCAGCCGCTTGGCTGCACGTCTGACATCAGCCAGCTCATAGCGGTCCTCGGCAATGGCCAGTAAACACTCACCGGTGTAACTGGCACTATCGGCTGTGGTTTCAACCATGCCTTGCTGGGCATTATATTGATAATAATGTCCAGCAAGGCAATGACTCAAGGCGATACCGTAACCCATATTTTCCAGCACTTGGCGCTCAAAGGTACGTAACGCCCCTTCCAGATCAATCGACTGCTGTAGTTCCTGAATCAGATAGGTGTAATAGAGGTACAGTCGCGGATGGGGATCAGCTGGCTGCAACAGGCGCTGCAACAGCTCATTGGCATAAAGGCCGCAAAGCAGCGCTTTGCCCACTGGCTGCGCCATAACCTGAGGTACTTCCGCCTGACTCAAATTTTTTAATTCATGCCGCCCTGACCAACTGACATGCAGTGATTGAAACGGCTGCAGCGTAAAGCGTCGAGCGGATCCGGAGCGACGCGCCCCGCGAGCGACAACGCTGATACGCCCATACTCGAGGGTAAACAGATCAACCAACAAGCTGGTTTCTCGGTAAGGGCGAGAATGCAGAACGAAGGCTGCAGCCTGTTCAGCATGCTGAGACATTACTCGTGCCTGTATCCCAGACTGTGAAGAGCACGCTCATCATCTGACCAACCTCGGCGCACTTTAACCCAGAGATTCAGCATCACTTTACTCTCGAACATCTTTTCTATATCGAGGCGCGCATCACGTCCGATGTTTTTTAATACCGCACCCTTGTCACCGATCACAATGCGTTTTTGCCCTTCGCGTTCAACCAGAATCAGTGCACTGATAGTCAATAGTGAACCATCGTGCTCAAACGCTTCGATCTCAACGGTGATACCATAAGGAACTTCATCGCCCAGATTCCGCATTAGCTTTTCACGCACAATTTCAGCCACAACAAAGCGCGAACTGCGATCGGTTATCTGATCTTCTGGATAGTGGTGAGGACCTTCAGGTAAGTAACGACTGACTAACTGCTCCAGCTCAACGACATTATGTCCCTGCTTGGCTGACAGTGGCATGATCGCGGTAAATTCACGCTTGTTGGCAAGCACATCAATCTGTGGCAGCAGCTCATGCTTCTCTTTCAACTGATCGATTTTATTCACCGCCAGGATCACCGGGCAGGTCACGTAACGCAGTTTTTCCAACACGATATCATCTTCTTCAGTCCAACGGGTCCGATCGACCAGAAACACCACCAGGTCGACATAACGCAGGGCATCAGAGGCCGTCTTGTTCATATAGCGGTTCAGCGCTTTGCCTTTCTCATCATTATGTAGCCCGGGGGTATCCACGTAAACCACCTGATCCGCACCTTCAGTTTTAATGCCGAGAATCTGGTGGCGGGTAGTTTGTGGCTTGCGTGAGGTAATGCTGAGCTTCTGACCAAGGATCTTATTCAGCAACGTTGACTTGCCTACATTCGGACGGCCAACAATCGCGACAAAGCCGCAACGAGTTACTTCAGTCACGACGATTCTCCTGTTTCAACTGCGACAAAGCCGCTTTAGCGGCATTCTGTTCAGCCTGACGGCGGCTGTTACCTTGGCCTTCTGTAGGCTTGTTTAACAAGGCCGTATGACAATGTATGTTGAAGGTTTGAGCATGTGCTTCACCCTCGACACTCACCAGCTCGTAATCAGGCAGATCCAGGCGACGTGATTGCAGGAACTCCTGTAAGCGAGTTTTTGAATCTTTGATCGAACCATCCAGATCCAGCTCGTCCAAGCGCTTTTCATACCATTTGAGCACATAAGACTCGGCTGTGGCCAAGCCAGCATCTCGATAGATGGCACCGATAATGGCCTCTACGGCATCCGCCAGAATAGAGTCACGTCGAAAGCCACCACTTTTGAGTTCACCGGAACCCAGGCGAAGGTAATCGCCCAATCCAAGCTCACGGGCAATCTCAGCTAGCGTCTCGCCCTTCACCATCATGGCACGAAGACGGCTTAGCTGTCCTTCCCGAGCCGAAGGAAAACGCTGATAAAGATCGGCTGCAATAACGAAATTAAGCACTGAATCGCCAAGAAACTCCAGGCGTTCATTATTACGCTTACCACAGCTACGGTGAGTCAGCGCCAATTCAAACAAAGACTCATCAACAAACTTATACCCTAAACGCCGGGCCAGCTCTTCTACAGGCTTTTTCAAGGCTTTCTGGCTTCGTAGTTATCCTGGAACATTACCACCGCATCCACATTACCGAACATAGGCACCCTGACTTCGTAGTCGAGGTTGAAAAATATCACGCCAGCATCCTCGGTGATCGTTAGCGCATCCTGACTCGGCAAAGAGACCTGATTGATATTAAAACGGCGATTTAGATTGGAGCGTATCTGCACAATCGGCTTGGCAAGCTCTTCCCGATCTTCACTGGTTGCCTTCACCACAGAGGTAATCGTTCGATACTCCCAGTAGGGTGAAAACAGCTTAAACCCGACAGAGAGAAAGATCCCGAGGACAATCAGTACACTCAGAACACCGAAGAAAGATGCACCATTTTGCCTACTGCTAGCATGAAGTTCCATTAGCCTATTCCTATCTGATTTTACGCATCACACTGAGATCAGGCAGACTGAAGAAGTTGTCCCAATGCATCCAGACAACAACAGCTTTACCTACCAACAATTCTTCCGATACAAATCCCCAATACCGGCTGTCATTACTGTTATCACGATTATCACCGATGGTAAAGTAATGGCCTTCCGGTACCACCCACTGAGCCGTCATAGAGGGCCGACCTACATCCTGATAGGTGGTATAACTATGTTCACCCAGCGTTTCATTGAACAACAGCACTTCCGGATTAACAGGAGGCAATCTGGCCAGCAACTCAGCCTCCACCTCTTCACCATTAATATAGAAGGTTTTATTCTGATAGCTAATCACATCACCAGGAAGCCCGATGACTCGCTTAATGTAGTTGATGGATGGATTATTCGGGTAACGAAAAACAACGACTTCACCATGCTCTGGCTCATTAATGGACACCAGCTTGGTATGAGTTACAGGCAAACGCAGACCATAGTGAAATTTATTAACCAGGATGAAGTCACCAATCTGCAGCGTAGGTAACATCGAGCCAGAAGGAATCTGAAACGGTTCAAACAGGAAAGAACGCAGCACCAACACCACAGCCAGCACTGGAAACATGGATTTACCCAGATCAGCCCAACCTGGCTGCTGCAGAATTTTTGCCCGAGTGGTCTCAGGCAAAACCTGGCCTTGCTCTGCTTCTGCTGCCGCGAGTTTTGCCTTACGTTTTGGCGCAAAAAACAACGCATCGATCAACCACAAAACGCCGGAAAGGGCTGTCAGGCTTACCAATATCAGCGAAAAATCAAAATCCATGTAAACCTCAGTTATCAACTTTTAATACGGCAAGGAATGCATCCTGGGGAATCTCGACTCGCCCAACCTGCTTCATACGCTTTTTACCTTCTTTCTGCTTGGACAGCAGTTTCTTTTTACGACTGACATCACCGCCATAACACTTGGCAAGGACGTTCTTACGCAAGGCTTTAACTGTGGTACGCGAAATAACTTTACCGCCAATCGCCGCCTGGATAGCAACATCAAACATCTGGCGGGGAATCAGGTCTTTCATTTTTTCACATAAGGCCCGACCTTTGTACAGCGCATTATCTTTATGCAGTATGACAGCCAGTGCATCAACCTTTTCACCGTTGATTAGCACATCCAAGCGGCATAGTTTAGCGGAATCGAAGCGGATAAAGTTGTATTCCAACGACGCATAGCCACGACTGACCGATTTCAGCCGATCGAAGAAGTCCAACACCACTTCTGCCATGGGCAATTCATAATGCAGCTGTACCTGGTTGCCGACAAACAGCATGTTTTTTTGCACACCGCGTTTTTCAACACACAATCCGATTACCTGTCCCAAGTAGTCCTGTGGCACTAAAATACTGGCTTGCACTATGGGTTCACGCATCTCTTTCATGGCTGCAGGATCTGGCATTTTAGAGGGGCTGTCGATGTAAATGACTTCACCATTATTCAGCTCAACCTCATACACAACGGTCGGCGCGGTGGTAACCAGATCGAGATCATATTCGCGCTCCAGACGTTCCTGGATGATTTCCATATGCAGCATGCCAAGGAAGCCACAGCGGAATCCAAAGCCAAGCGCATCCGAGCTTTCCGGTTCAAAAAACAGCGAGGCATCGTTCAACGTCAGTTTATCCAAAGCCTCACGGAAATCTTCATAATCGTCTGAGCTAGTGGGGAATAGGCCAGCATAAACTTGCGGCTGCACCTTTTTGAAACCCGGCAGACTATCAACATCAGGTGTTTTTGACAGCGTCAACGTATCGCCAACTGGTGCGCCATGGATATCTTTAATACCAGCAACAATGAAACCCACCTCACCTGCTTTGAGTGAATCGGTTACTAAGCGCTTGGGTGTGAAAACACCAACACTGTCAACGACATGCACTTGACCGGTCGATTTCACCAGAATTTTGTCTTTTTTACGCAACTGACCATGCTTGACTCGTACCAGAGACACAACGCCCAGATAGTTATCAAACCAGGAGTCGATAATCAGTGCTTGCAGGGGGGCATCCAGATCACCCACAGGTGGTGGAACGAGTCGCACCAGCTCTTCCAGCACCTCATCAACGCCCATGCCACTTTTGGCAGAACAGGCGACAGCATGCGTTGCATCAATGCCGATCACTTCTTCGATCTCAAGTTTAACCCGTTCCGGTTCCGCTTGAGGAAGATCCATCTTATTAAGTACAGGTACCACTTCCAGCCCTTGCTCAATAGCGGTATAACAATTGGCTACTGACTGCGCTTCAACACCCTGAGCTGCATCGACGACCAACAAAGCCCCTTCACAAGCGGCTAAAGAACGCGATACTTCATAGGAAAAATCAACGTGCCCGGGGGTATCAATAAAATTCAGCTGGTAAGTTTTACCATCCTTGGCGGTGTAATTAAGTGTGACACTTTGCGCCTTGATGGTGATACCACGCTCACGCTCGATATCCATAGAATCCAACACTTGTTCTGCCATTTCACGCTCAGCCAGGCCACCGCAGACCTGGATAAAACGGTCAGCCAAGGTAGATTTACCATGGTCGATATGGGCGATAATGGAGAAGTTGCGGATATGGTCCAGATTACTCACGTGTCAGTGTCTCAAATCAGTTTCCGGAAGGGGCAGAAGTGCCCGGACAGGGGCCGTAGTCTACCCTATTCCAGCGATTTCAGCCATCTACACAAACACAATTAGATAGCCGCCCGGCAAGAGGCGGCTATCAGCTTAAACCATCACTTTGTAACCCTAAGGAGTAAGTCGCAAGGGGATAAACATGGCACTGCCTCGGCGAACAATCCGCATAGGCACAGCCCTGTCTTGCGGCAGTTCAGACACTACGCGATAAAATTGCTCTGGCATTTCGATGCGCTCACCATTTAGCATGGTTATTACATCACCGCCGATCAATCCAGCGGCAGCGCCTGGCCCCTCGTTCACCTGCATGACTACAACACCAGAATTAAGATTCCAGCTTGAACGCTGCTCTTGCGTTAAGGGTGAAACCACCAATCCCAGTGAGGCATCGGCAGATGGCCCACCCGAGGGAGCCCGGCCATTTTGAGCCAACTGGTCGTCGTCGGGTAACGCGCCTATGGTGGCTGTAATCGTCTCGCCACGACCATCACGAACTATACCAATCCGCACTTTTTCACCTGGTTTTATGCGTCCAACCTGATGGGGCAGATCAGAAGACAAGGCTATATCATTGCCATTAAACTGCACGATCACATCACCTTCTCTTAGACCTGCAGCCTGAGCTGGACTATCGGACATTACATTTACAACCAGTGCACCGGCAGGCTTATCCAACCCGAAAGACTCAGCCAAATCCCGATTAACTTCTTGAATAACCACGCCAAGCCAACCACGGGTTACACTACCCGTTTCGCGCAGTTGATCTGCGACCTCCATAGCGACATCCATCGGAATAGCAAAGGAGAGCCCCATAAAGCCACCAGAACGGGTATAGATCTGGGAGTTAATTCCGATGACCTCACCATTCAGATTAAATAAGGGCCCTCCTGAATTGCCAGGGTTAATCGCCACATCTGTCTGGATAAACGGTACATAGGTGTCATTAGCCAGTGAACGCTCTGTGGCACTCACAATACCAGCGGTTACGCTGTGATCAAAACCAAATGGGGAACCTATAGCCAACACCCATTCGCCGACCTCTACGGCTGAAGATTCACCTATTTCGACATAAGGCAAATCACTGGCTTCCACCTTGAGCAGAGCTACATCAGAGCGCGCATCGGAACCAATTACCTCGGCTTCTATCTCTCGACGGTCGTTTAACCGCACAATGACCTCATCAGCATCTTTAATGACATGATGATTGGTCAAAATAAAACCATCAGCAGAAATGATAAAGCCAGAGCCCAGTGAGCGTGGAGCAGGCGTGCCCCGACGGGGTGAAGGTGCTATTTCAGGAAAACCACGAAAGAAATGTCGAAAAATATCGGGCACATCCTCGTCACCCGGACCACGAAACTGACTGAAAGGATCCTGGCTTTCTTCAGGAACCTTCTGGACAGTACTGATATTTACTACAGCAGGAGCGGCTTCTCTAACCAGCGTTTTAAAATCAGGCAACTGCTGTGACCAGGCGTGTACTGGCAACAACCACAAACTCAATAGCAATATGAAAGTTGACTGTGCTTTTTTCATAGCGAGACCTTATATCAGCGTTTAGTTATTCACTCTCAATAAAACTGGGTAGTAGCTTGGATTCGACAGTAAATTTGCAGATAGGATCCTTGCTAACCAAAAACCGCCAGACAGCCCGGTAATACCTGCCAAAATCACAATTAACTCCCGATCAAAAAACCAAGAGGCCAACAGTGATGCACCTATAAGTACCAATAAAGGCATCAGATACAATAGCAGTGAAGACTTGAGTATGGCCCCTTCATGCAAACCTATCACGACAGACTGACCAGGCTGAGTAGACAAGCCCTCTGGGTTAGCTATTTTGAGGAAAGCAGGTTTGCTACCGAATAATCCGGCTAGTTTTCGCTGGCCACAATTGTCATGGGATTGACACGACTGGCAGGCACTCAACCGACGGGTTTCTATCACCAGATGATCCGGGTGCACCTCACTGACCTGAGCCACTTCTTCCAACACGTCGGTTTACCGTCCGGAGATAACAGAGGTAGCAATACGCTCAGCCACCATAATAGGCATATCACCTACAACCGTAATGAAACGGTCATCACTGCGCAGCCCTAATGCGATGAAATTTCCTGCATCGGTAACACCCTCAGGCAGCGTTTGCTTTCCAAGCTGTTCCACACTGACTGAAAAGGCTTTATGTCCGTTAGAGAACACCATCACCTCACCCGCCTGGGTCACTTGATGACGAATATTCTGATAACCTTCCGGCAACCAGGACAATCCCCACTGCAGGGGACGCTCCTCCATCAGAGATAAATGCTGATCAATATAACGCTGCATCCCTTCTGGAGCACGAATCATATCATCGTCTCTAGACAGCATTGAGCCCTGATACGATGGAGCTATCGGACGACTACCAAAGGTCACCGGCTGAGCCAGGCTATTACTCGGAACACTACTAGCCGCAGTAGCGATCACTGGCTGAGGTTGTGACGTTTGCACATCACCTGCGATCCAGCCTGGCCCTAGAATAATAACTGCGGTAACCGATGCGGCTATAGCCATACTGGCAAGCGAACGGTACATTCCCGAAAAACTGCCAGAAACACTCTCAGACAACCCTTGTTTTGGCTGTTCTGAAGCCACACTATCGCTTTCAGAAATAGCGACCATCACTCGACTACTTAAGTCCTGACCAGACCACACAGCAGACTCTTTTTTCAGCAACATAGCGCTGAACTGATATCGTTGCCACTGCTGTGCTAATGCAGGGTCTCGCTCGACCTGTTTGAGCAACCGCCGCAATTCCAGCTCATTTACTTCACCATCCATGAGCGCGGACAGGGATTCATTATGCTCACTCATGTGTCACCTCAGCTATTACAGATCGCTAGTCTCAGACTGTACTGAGCAGCGGTGCTATCTCATTATCTATGGCTTCTCTGGCTCTGAAAATACGGGATCTCACCGTACCCACAGGGCAGTCCATCACCTTGGCTATTTCTTCGTAACTCATCCCTTCAAACTCTCGAAGTGTCAACGCCACCCTGAGGTCTTCTGGCAATCGATCCAAAACCTGGTTGATCACACGCTGTAATTCATCCCTGTACAAGGCATTCTCAGGATTTTCTATCTGTCTTAAATCCGAGTCAGCTTCAAAGTACTGCGCATCATCCGCATCAATATCGGTATCGGGCGGACGTCGCCCTCTCGCTACCAGATAGTTCTTGGCCGTATTAATGGCAATTCGATACAACCAAGTATAAAACGCACTATCGCCACGAAAATTAGGTAAGGCACGATAAGCCTTTATAAAAGCTTCTTGAGCCACATCCATCGCTTCATGGTGGTCGTATATATAACGCGATATGAGTCCAATGATCTTGTGCTGATATTTTTTTACCAGCAGATCAAATGCTGTTTTGTCACCTGCCTGAACACGCTCCACCAACAGCTGGTCAGCACTTACCTGGCTATCTTTAGACACTTAGAATCCTTACGAGCCGGTTTATATAACCTATTCATTCATTACAAAATTCAGTATGTGGTTAACCCAGCCTTCATTCAACCCCAGCGTCTCAGTTTTTAACTCTTCTAGTTCGATTCAGCACAGACAGCTTAGTTCCGGTAACAGCTATTTTTTTTACAAACAAGACTAACGTATCAATGCTGGTAACGGCATAATGCAAAGAGCGTTCACTACAGGAGTCGGCCCAAGCCATGACGGAAGCAAAAAACTATGATGTACTGGTAATAGGTAGCGGTGCCGCTGGACTCACACTGGCACTCCAGTTGGCAGACAGTGCACGAATAGCGGTGCTCAGCAAAAGTACATTACAAGCAGGCGCTACTTGGCTGGCACAGGGCGGTATTGCAGCAGTACTGGACCCCGAAGATAATTGTGAAAGTCACATTCAGGACACCTTGGTCGCTGGTGCACACCTCAGTCGACTACCTGCTATTGAACATACCATTCGTAATGGTCCGCAAGCTATTCAATGGCTCATCGAACAAGGCGTTCCTTTTACCCGCGACCAGCAGGGCTATCATCTGACTCGCGAAGGCGGACACTCTCACCGTCGGATCATTCATGCCGCCGATGCAACCGGCCGCGCGGTGCATGAAGTATTAATTCGCAATGCACTTGCGCACGCTAACATCGACATTTATGAACAGCACATAGCCATTGACCTGATTACACGTCGTAAACTTGGGCTTGCAGGAAACCGCTGTATCGGTGCTTATGTTCTCCATCACATAACCGGCAAAGTGAGTGCCTTTAAAGCACCCATTGTCATTCTTGCGACAGGCGGCGCCTCCAAAGCCTACCTTTATACCAGCAATAATGATGGCACTACCGGCGATGGCATTGCCATGGCCTGGCGTGCGGGCTGTCGTATTGCCAATATGGAGTTCAACCAGTTCCACCCTACTTGCCTCTACCATCCCAAAGCAAAATCCTTCCTTATTACCGAAGCGGTTCGAGGCGAAGGCGGTGTATTAAAATTACCGGATGGCAGCCGATTCATGCACAAATTTGATTCTCGCGAAGAACTTGCTCCACGAGACATCGTTGCGCGCGCCATTGACCATGAGATGAAACGCCTTGGGTGCGACTGTGTTTACCTTGATATTTCGCACAAACCAGCGGTATTTATTAAAGAACATTTCCCAACCATCTATCAGCGCTGCCTGGAATATGGCATAGACATAACCCGAGAGCCTATCCCTGTTGTTCCTGCCGCACACTATACCTGTGGAGGCGTCATCAGCAATGAGTTTGGGGGTACGGACATACCTGGGCTTTATGCCATTGGTGAAACGGCCTTTACCGGTTTGCATGGTGCCAATAGACTCGCATCAAACTCCTTACTTGAATGTGTAGTCTATGGTCGATCAGCTGCCCAACATATACTGACCCTCCCGGCTTCGGAACTAAGCATTACTACAGTTCAAATACCAGACTGGGATGAATCACAAGTAACCGACTCAGATGAAGATGTTATTATTTCGCATAACTGGGATGAGTTACGCCGATTCATGTGGGATTACGTCGGTATAGTTCGCACAACAAAACGTCTAGAGCGGGCCAAGCATCGTATACATCTACTAAAGCAAGAAATTGCCGAATATTATTCCAACTACAAAATCAGCAGAGACCTGATTGAATTGCGCAATCTGGCAACTGTCGCTGAACTGATTATTCTTTGTGCAATGCAACGCAGAGAAAGCCGTGGGCTTCATTTCACCAAAGACTTTCCTGGGCAGACAACTGAAGCATCAGATACGATTATTACACCAGTCAATTTTACCTGGCCAGATTCGATAAGGTACGATGATGTGTCAAAACCACTCTCAAACGACGAAACACATTAAGCGTAACAGCATCACGAGGAACCAGAAACCAGTGCCGGTGCCCTCCCTCTACTGACAAATAAAGAACCAGCAAGAAGGGCAACGAAGCTGAATGATTGAGGTACTCAACATTAAACACATCACCGTTGCGATTATAGATTTGCAACCACTCTTCGTCCGGACAACAGCTCAACGCAGTAATATAGTGATCAGCAACTAGCAGCTCATACAAACAGCGCCACAACAGCAGTGCAGATAGCATAATGCCAACAAATTTTACCGGCACAGGAATGGTCGCCAGCAAAACAGCGAGGCTGGCACATAAATGAACAAAGACCAGACCCCAGATGAGTGATCTGGAGACACTAACCTTTATATTAAGCTGGCTGAACCCGCTCAAGTATTATCCTCACAATCCTTTGTAGATCTGGATCTTCCGGCACGTCCCGCTCCATAAACCAAACAAACAAGTCTTGGTCTTCGCAAGCAAGCAACTTAACAAAACGATCCTGATCTTCTTCCGCAAGCTCACTGAAAGCCTCTTTAGCAAAGGGTTCCAGGAGGATATCCAACTCCAGCATGCCGCGACGGCACTGCCAGGCCAACTTCCTAATGTCCACTTCTGTATACATTATTGGGTGTTTCCATCAAGATTGATTAAGGCCAGTATTTAACACCTTCATATGTGTAAAAGCAAAGCTGAAATAGCATTTATTAGGCATCGCCGCTCCTGCGCATTCCGGCGTGCGGCAAGCAAAAAAAGGGCCATCCTTCTGGATGACCCTTTTTTAAGTATTAAGTGCCTGGCGATGACCTACTCTCACATGGGGAGACCCCACACTACCATCGGCGATGACGCGTTTCACTACTGAGTTCGGGATGGGATCAGGTGGTTCCACGTCTCTATGGTCGCCAGACAAAACTGGAACAACTCGGACTTAAAAGAAATAGATGTGTTTTAACTTTGTCTTATAGCACTACAAGCAACAACCGCGTATCGATCATTT